>JASLDK010000161.1 GCA_030145945.1 Nocardioides sp. | reverse complement strand
AGAGCGCCGGCTTCAGCTTGCCCGTCTTGGCATCGGCAGTGCGTGCCACGACCAGGATCACGTCGGCCTCGTCGACCCCGGAGATGAACGTCTTCTGCCCCTTGATCACCCACGAGTCGCCGTCGCGGGTGGCGGTGGTGGTGATCTGGTGCGAGTTGGAGCCCGCGTCGGGCTCGGTGATCGCGAACGCAGCGGTGATCTCGCCACTGGCGATGCCCGGCAGCCAGCGCTGCTTCTGCTCCTCGGTGCCGCAGCGGGTGATGATCGAGCCGACGATCGCCGGCGAGACCACCATCATCAGCAACGGCGCGCCCTGGGCGGACGCCTCCTCCAGGACAGCGGCCAGGTCGCCCATGCCGCCGCCCCCGCCGCCGTACTCCTCGGGGATGTTGACGCCGATGAAGCCGTGCTTGCCGAAGTCGTTCCACAGGTCGGTGGTCTTGCCACCCGTGCGCGCCTGCTCAGCGACATAGGCGTGGCCGTACTTCGCGGCCAGCGCCTTCACGGAATCCCGCAGCGCGACGCGCTCCTCGGTCTCGGTGAACGGGATGGTCATGCGTTGTCTCCTTCTGACTCAGCGGCATCGGCCGCCTCCACGACGGCGAGCACGGTGCCCGCCTCGACCTGCTGACCGGCGCTCGCCGACAGCTCGGTGACGGTGCCCGCATAGGGCGCCGCAATGGTGTGCTGCATCTTCATGGCCTCCATCACGAGGATGGTCTGACCCTCCTGTACGACGTCCCCGACCGCGGCGCTGACCGACACGACGCTGCCCGGCATGGGCGCGAGCAACGAGCCGGCGGCGACCTGGGTGGACGGGTCGACGAAGCGCGGGACGATCCGCAGGGTGGCGCCACCGCGCGGGCCGTCGACGAGCACGGCGTCGTCAGCCACGCGGACGGCGTACCGACGGGTGACGCCGTCGACGTCGACCACGACCTCGGAGGGCGAGGCACTGACGACCGTCACGTCGTCACGTTCGGCGGAGCGGTAGCCGTCGCGGCCGCCGTACCAGAGCACGTCGACCTCCTCGCCCCCCACGCCGAAGCGCGTCGACCGCGGGAGAGCCACGACATTGCGGAAGCCTGCCGGGATCCGGCTCTGCACCTTGGCGCCGAGCCGGCGGTGCTCGGCGAGCGCGACCGCACCGACCAGCGGGAGCAGGTCGTCGACCGCACCGGACGCAAGGGTCTCGGGGTGGTCGCCGTAGAACGACGTCGCCAATCCGGTCGGGTCGAGGAAACCAGGGTGTCGCAGCGACGCGACCAGCTGGTCGCGGTTGGTGACCAGTCCGTGGATGCGGGCCTTCTCGAGCACCCGAGCGAGGGAGCGGGCCGCCTGCTCCCGCGTCGGCGCCCAGACGATCACCTTGGCCAGCATCGCGTCGTAGAACGTGCCCACCCCATCACCGGTCTCGAAGCCGGTGTCGAGGCGAGTGCCGAAGCCGTCGAGCGCGAAGGTGTCGTCGTGCTCGATCTCCAGCTGGAGCAGGCACCCGGTCTGCGGCGCGTAGTCCGCTGCCGGGTCCTCCGCATAGAGCCGGACCTCGATCGCATGCCCCACGGGCTCGGCGACCGCGGGGACCGGGCGGCCCTCGGCCACCGCGATCTGGAGCTCGACCAGGTCGACGCCGTGGATCAGCTCGGAGACGGGGTGCTCGACCTGGAGCCGGGTGTTCATCTCCAGGAAGAAGAACCGCTCCGTGTCAGCGTCGTAGAGGAACTCGACGGTTCCGGCGCCGACGTAGTCGACGGCCTTCGCCGCGGCACGGGCGGCTTCATGCATCGCCTCACGGACATCGTCGGACAGACCGGGCGCCGGGGCCTCCTCGACGACCTTCTGGTGCCGGCGCTGCAGCGAGCAGTCGCGGGTGCCGAAGACCTCGACGTTGCCGGCCCGGTCGCCGACGACCTGGACCTCGACGTGACGGCCGCGCTCGACGTACGGCTCGACGAAGACGGTGCCGTCGCCGAACGCCGACTCGGCCTCGGCGGACGCCTTCTCGACCTCTCCGGCGAGGTCGGCCAGGGCGCGCACGACCCGCATGCCGCGGCCACCGCCACCGGCGGATGCCTTGACCAGGAGCGGCAGATCGGCCTCGGTCGCCACCTCGACTGTCAGGTTGCCGAGCACAGGCACGCCGGCCGCGTCCATCAGCTTCTTGGACTCGATCTTGGAGCCCATCGAGTCGATCGACGACGGGTCGGGACCGAGCCAGACCAGCCCGGCGTCGCCAACCTGACGGGCGAAGGCGGCGTTCTCGGACAGGAAGCCGTAGCCGGGGTGGATCGCGTCAGCGCCGGACTTCTGCGCGGCCTCGATGATCAGATCGCCGCGCAGATACGTCTCCGCAGGCGTGTTCCCCGCAAGGCGTACGGCGGCGTCCGCCTCCCGCACGAACGGCAGAGCGGCATCGGCGTCAGAGTGCACGGCGACCGTGTCGATGCCGAGGCGGCGGGCGGTCCGGAAGACGCGGCGGGCGATCTCGCCGCGGTTGGCGACGAGGATGCGGTTGATGGTGGTCATCAGGTCGGCCCCTACATACGGAAGACGCCGAAGTTCATGGCGCCCTCGATCGGCTGGTTGTCGATGACGGACAGGCAGATGCCCAGCACCGTCCGGGTGTCGCGAGGGTCGATGACGCCGTCGTCGTAGACCATCCCGGACAGGACGTAGGGCAGCGACTGCTCCTCGATCTGCTGCTCCACCATCTCCTTGATCGCAACGAACCCCTCGGCGTCGAAGGGCTGGCCCTTCTTCTCCGCCGACTCGCGGGCGACGATCTCGAGGACACCGGCGAGCTGGGCCGGACCCATCACCGACGACTTGGCGGAGGGCCAGGTGAACAGGAACCGCGGGTCGTAGGCGCGACCGTTCATGCCGTAGTTGCCCGCGCCGTACGACGCGCCCATGATCACCGTCAGGTGCGGGACCTTCGAGTTGGAGACCGCGTTGATCATCATCGCGCCGTGCTTGATGATGCCGCCCTGCTCGTACTCCGCCCCGACCATGTAGCCGGTCGTGTTGTGCAGGAAGAGCAGCGGAGTGTCCTTCTGGTTGGCGAGCTGGATGAACTGGGCGGCCTTCTGGGCCTCCTCGCTCATCAGCACCCCGCGCGCGTTGGCGAGGATGCCGACCGGGTGGCCGTGGATCTGCGCCCAGCCGACGCAGAGCGCCGAGCCGTAGAGGGGTTTGAACTCGTCGAACGCCTGGCCGTTGCCTCCGACACCGGGGCACGTCCCGTCGACGATGCGCAGGATCGCCTCGCGCGGGTCGAACGGCTCCTTGAGGTCGGTGGGGATCAGGTCGAGCAGGTCCTCGGGGTCGAGGTCGGGCTCGGCGTAGTCCACGGTCGGGACCGCGCCCGCCTTGCGCCAGTTCAACCGGGCGACGGTACGCCGGGCCAACCGGATGGCGTCGTACTCGTCGACGGCGAGGAAGTCGGACAGACCGGAGGTCCGGGAGTGCATCTCGGCGCCGCCGAGGGTCTCGTCGTCGGACTCCTCGCCGGTGGCCATCTTGACCAGGGGCGGGCCGGCCAGGAAGACCTTGGCCTGCTCCTTGACCATGATCACGTAGTCGCTCATGCCGGGGACGTAGGCGCCGCCGGCGGTGGAGTTGCCGAAGACCACCGAGACCGTGGGCTGTTTGCGGGCACTGGACCGGGTCAGGTCGCGGAAGCCGCGGCCACCGGGGATGAAGATCTCCTTCTGGGTGGGGAGATCCGCGCCGCCGGACTCGGTGAGGTTGACGGTCGGGAGGAAGTTCTTCTCGGCGATCTCGGCCGCCCGGAAGGACTTCTTCAACGACCACGGGTTGAGCGCTCCGCCCTTCACGGTCGGGTCGTTGGCGACGATCATGCACTCGACGCCCTCGATCACCCCGATGCCCGTGATGAGCGAGGCACCCACCGCGAAGTCGCTGCCCCATCCGGCCAGCGGCATCAGCTCGAGGAAGGCCGAGCCTTCGTCGACGAGGAGCTCGATCCGCTCCCGAGCGGTCAGCTTGCCGCGGTCGCGGTGACGCTGGATGTATTTCCCACCCGCCTCGACCGCCTTGGTCTGCTCGGCGTGCAGGTCCGCGATCTTGGCCTCCATCGAGGCCCGCCGCGTCGCCTCGACGCTCGGTTCGACGTCCGTCGTCATGCTTCGAGCACCGCCTTCATCCTCTCCAGGGTCGTGCGCATGCCGCGCTCGTTGGTCTTGCCACGCAGGCGGCCCAGCACGAGCCAGTAGCCGCGGAGGTACCAGGCCGGGGTGAGCCGGAAGTACTCCGTCACCTCGGTCCGGTCAGGGGTGACGGCCTTCAGCCGGTAGCCCCAGTTGTTGATCGGGTTGCCGTCCAGCCCGACGGCGAACTCGAAGGCACCGACCCCGTCCGCCCCGGGCGCGTCGCACTTCGTGACCGTGCACGGCGTCCAATAGACCGGTCCGACACCGTTGCGCTTGACGTGGCCCTTGAATCGCGCACCCACCGCAGGACCGGTCGCGCCGTGCGTCCACACGGCCTCGAAGGTCTCCGGGGAGAATTCACCGATCCTGGTCACGTCGCTGACCAGGTCCCAGACCTGCGCCATCGGCGCGTCCATCGCCACCGTCACCTCGCCGCCCAGCGGCTTGATCAGGCTCATTCGGCGTATCCCAACAGTCGAGCGGCCAGGTCGGTGAGCACTTCGGTCGCGCCGCCGCCGATCGGCAGGAGTCGTACGTCGCGGTAGTGCCGCTCGACCTCGGACTCGCGCATGTAGCCCATCCCGCCGTGCAACTGCACGGCTTGGTCGGCGACCCAGACGGCGGTGTCGACGGCGGTCTGCTTGGCCAGACAGGCCTCCGCGATGACGTTCTCCCCGTCGACGTACCTCCTCGCGACCTCGAGGGTGTAGCTGCGCGCGATCGCGATCTGGCGGTGCATCTCCGTGAGCTTGGCGCGCACGACCTGGTTCTTGGTGAGCGGCTTGCCGAAGGTCTCACGGCTGCGGCAGTAGTCGAGCGACAGGTTGAGGCAGCGCAGTGCGTGGCCGTATCCCATCAGCGCCAGCCAGATCCGCTCGGTCACGAACTGGTCGGCGATGTAGTAGAACCCGTGGTTCTCCTGTCCGACCAGGTTGCTGACGGGCACCCGCACGTCCTCATAGGTGAGCTCGCCGGTGTCGGAGGCGAGCCAGCCCATCTTGTCGAGCTTGCGGGAGACGGTGAAGCCCGGCGTGCCCTTGGGTACGACGATCAGCGAGATGCCGTGGGCACCAGCCTCGCCGGTCCGCACCGCCGTGGTCACGAAGTCGCCGCGCACACTGGAGGTGATGAACATCTTCGCGCCGTTGATCACCCAGTGGTCACCGTCGCGCACGGCCTTCGTCGTGATGCCCGCGACGTCGGAGCCGGTGCCGGGCTCGGTGATGCCGAGACTGCCGATCATGTCGCCGGCCAGGGTCGGGCGCACGTAGGTGTCGATGAGCTCGGGCGTGCCGTTGGCGATGATGTGCGGGATCGCGATGCCGTGCGTGAACGCGGAGGCCATCAGCCCGCCGGACCACCCGGCCTCCATGAAGCCCTCCTGCAACGCGCTCGCGTCGAGCAGGGAGCCGCCGTCGCCACCGACCTCCTCGGGAACGCCGACGCCCAGGAGCCCCGCGTGGGCGAGCTTCTTCTGGAAGTCGCGCGGGATCTCACCGTCGCGCTCCCACTGGTCGATGAACGGGGTGACCTCACGCTTGGTGAACTCGATCGCCGACTGTTTGAGGGCGAGCTGTTCCTCGCTCCAGCCATGGTTGAACGTCGTCATATTTCCTACTTCCTGTGGCTTGCGACCGGGGTCCCCGCGGCGTTGTTCGGAGGAGCGAAGCGGGGGAGAAGAACGTCGTGGGGTGGTTAGACGAGGTCCTCCTGGATGTGGACGATCCGGCTACGAACCCACTCCCCCAGGCCCTTGGCCTGGGGGTCGAACCGGGTGGACGCGGCGACGCCGTCGCCGAGCAGGCCGTGGATGACGACATTGACGGCGCCCAGGTTGGGCAGCACGTAGACGTCGATGTCGAGGTCCTTCGCCTCGGGCACGAGCTCGCGGATCTTGCGGTCCTTGACGATCTTGGCGAGCCACTGCACGCGGGCGGCGTACTTCGGCGAGCCGTCGTTCTTGATCCACAGCCCGAGGTTGGCGTTGCCGCCCTTGTCGCCGGAGCGCGCATGGACGAAGGTGCCGAGCGGCATGCGGCGGGTGATCGTGTCCGCGGGGGCGGGGTACGGCGAGGGGCGCTTGCCCAGCTCGACGTCGAGCTCCGCCGGGTCGGCGAAGGTGGTCGGGTCAGCGATCACCTCGCGCGATCCGTCGTGGTGGACGACCGTGTGCTCGACGGCGCCACGCTCGACGTACTCGGGGGTGTAGATCCCGAACGGGCTGGGCTTCTGGGGCGGTGTCGTCATCGTGAACCCGGGATAGCTGGCGAGCGCGAGCTCGACGCACGGACCGGTGAAGGCCTTCGCCAACGGCTCCGCGGAGGTGTCCTTGGCGATGCATCGAAGGATCACCGAGGCGCCCTCCTCGGTGTCCGCATCCCCCGAACGTGCGGGGGTCTGGGTCCAGGTGACGTCGGCGGCGGTGAGCTGGCCGTCGAGCTGGGCCCGCAGCCATTCGGCCTTCGCCTCGATGTCGAGACCGGTCAGCACGAACTCGACCTGGTTGCGATAGCCACCGAGCTTGTTGACCGCGACCTTGAGCTGCTCCGGCGGAGCGCTGCCCGTGACACCACTGATCTCGACCCGGTCGGACCCCTGCTGGTGCAGCCGGATCGAGTCGAGGTGTGT
The DNA here is from genome assembly GCA_030145945.1 of Nocardioides sp. Lineage (GTDB taxonomy): Bacteria > Actinomycetota > Actinomycetes > Propionibacteriales > Nocardioidaceae > Nocardioides. The sequence continues at coordinate 3,666 of JASLDK010000161.1, read as the reverse complement.
GGTGACGTCGGGGTTGAGGTAGCGCGTCGTCTGGATCTCGTAGAGCAACTGCGCGGTGACGGTGTCGACGGTGACCGCGCCGCCGGTGCCGTCATGCTTGGTGATCACGCTGCTGCCGTCGGCAGCGATCTCCGCGATGGGGAACCCGAGCGGCTTCATCATCGGCGCGCCGGCTCGGAACAGCTCGGTGAACCCGGAGAAGTTGCCGCCCGTGGCCTGGGTGCCGCACTCGATGACATGGCCGGCAACGACAGCGCCGGCGAGTTCGTCGTACGACGTGGCGGTCCAGCCGTGATGGGCGATCGCGGGACCGACCACGACGCTGGCATCGGTCACGCGGCCCGTGACGACGATGTCCGCGCCACGGGTGAGGGCCGAGGCGATGCCGAAGGCACCGAGGTAGGCGTTGGCGGTCAGTGCGCCGTCGAACAACTGCGCGGCGCGCAGGTCGTCGCCCTCGACGTACGCGACCTTGGCATCGAGTCCGAGCTCAGCGGCGAGCTTCTGGATCTGGGTGCTCAGGCCCGCGGGGTTGAGCCCGCCGGCGTTGCTGACGATCTTGACGCCCTTGTCGAGCGCGAGACCGAGGGTGCCCTCGAGCTGCTTGAGGAAGGTGCGGGCATAGCCGAGGTCGGCGTCGCGCAGGGTGTCCATGCCGAGGATGAGCATGGTGAGCTCGGCGAGGTAGTCGCCGGTGATGACGTCGACCTCTCCACCCTCGAGTTGCTCCCGGAGCGCGGAGAGGCGGTCGCCGTAGAAGCCGGAGCAGTTGGCGATCCGGATCGGGCCAGTGGTGGCGGTCATCGCGGGTCCCTACCGCCGCCTGCCGGGCCGGCGAAGGCCTGGGCGATCCGCAGCCACTGCTCGGCGTCGTCGCCGACGGCGACCAGGTCGGTGTCGTCGCGGTGGACGCGCTGGGTGACGAGCTGGCAGAAGTCGTCGGCGCTGCCGGCGACCTTCTGGGCCGCGTCCTGCGGACCCCAGGCCCACAGCTCACCGCTGGGGGCAGTGAGCTCCACCCGGAATTCGTCCGCAGGTGCGGGGATCTCGTTGTTGGCGAAGGCGAAGTTGCGGGTGCGTACGCCGATGTGGGCGACGTGCCGGATCCGGTCGGTGACCTCGGGCCGCATGCCGATCGCGTCGTAGACGTCGAGCGCATGCGCCCAGGTCTCCATGAACCGCGCGGTCGCCATCGACGTGGGCGCCATCGGCGGCCCGAACCACGGCATCTTCATGCCGTCGGGGTAGCCACGCAGCGCTGTCTCGAGAGCCTTGCGGCCTGCGTCCCAGCGGACGACCAGGTCTGTTGGGGTCAGCTGGCCGAGTTCGAGAGCGCCCTTGTCGACGAAGCCCGACGGGTCGTCGATTGCCTTGAGGACGACGGCGTCCCAGGCCTGCTTGCCCTCGTCGGTGAGGGATCCGGCGGCCAGCACCGCGACCTCGTCGGTCCACAAGAGATGACCGATCGTGGTGGCGATGTCCCAGCCCTCGGCGGGCGTCGCCGTGCGCCAGCCTGCTTCGTCCAGTCCGACCACGGCGGCGCGCAGGGCGTCGCCCTCGGCGGTCAGGTCGGCGATGACGTCGTCGAGAACACTCATGCCGGGGTCCCCGACCGATTGTTCGCGGAGGAGCGAAGCGGGGGAGCGAAGAATCGGGTGGAGTGGTTCATGTTGTCTCCTTCAGGGACGCATCGAGCGTGCGCGCCCATTCCTTGAGGATCCGGCGACGACGACGGGCGTCGTCACCGAGCGTGTTGGCGAGACCGAGGCCGCGCACCAGGTCGAGGGTGGCCTGCACGAGCTCACGTACGCCGGGGGTCGAGTCGTCGACACCCAGCAACTCCACCGTCAGCCGGTGCGTCTCGCGGCCGAGGTTGCGCTCGAGCGGTCCGACCGCCTCGTGGAGTTGGGCGTCCGTGCGGGCGGCGACCCACAGCTCCAGGGCGGCCGTGAACACCCGGGACGCGAAGTGCTCGCCGAGCATCTGGACCACGGCCTCGGTCCGGCCCGTGCCGCGAGGAAGCTTGGCCACCGCGGCCTCCAGCTCGGATCCGCGGATCTCGGTGAGGTGGGCGACCGCCGCGACGACGAGGTCGTTCTTCGTCGGGAAGTGGTGCAACTGGGCCCCGCGACTGACCCCGGCGCGTTCGGAGACCAGTGTGGTCGTTGTCCCCCCGAAGCCCTTCTCGACCAGCAGGTCGACGGTCGCGTCCATCAGCCGCTGCCGCATCGCCCGGGTGCGTTCCTCCTGCGGGACGCGGGTGGCGGCGGGCGAGGTCACAGCGCCAGCATGGCCCGCTACAAACAAACAGTCAAGCCTGACTTTAACTTGGTTAGCCTGCCAGCTCGTCTCACGTGGGTCGCCTCACGGCGACGATCTCGACGATGGAACTCAGGCCGGCGAAGTCATCTGGATTGGTGGTGTAGAGCGGAAGCCCATGACTCGCGGCAACCGCCGCGATCATCAGATCGGCAACCCGCCGCCGAGGAGTGCGCCCGAGCGACACGACCGCGGCATTGATCTGCCCGAAGAAACGCGCGGCATCGGCGTCGAAGGCGATCGGCTCGAACTCGTGCTCAGCCCGCTGCAGGACAGCCATCCGTTGCGCCCGAACGGCGATCGCGTCCGGGGCGTCCTCACGCACCAGGTGCACACCGGCCGACAACTCCGCGAGCGTCACCGCCGAGATCGCCATCTCGTCGGGCAGCTCGCTTGCATCGATGCGACCTCGCAGGATGAGGATGTTGGTGTCGAGCAGTCCGCGCACCATCGTCGTCACGCCCGGGCGTAAGGATCGTCCGCATCCTGATAGACCGCGTCCTGATCTGCACGGAACCTCTCGAGATCGATGTCGATCACTGTCCGCGAGCCCATGACGAAGTCGGCCTTCGGCACGAACACCCGGCGCTGACGCAGCGGAACCAGTTGACCGATCTCATGGCCAGCCCTCGTCACCGTGAACGAGCGGCCATCCTCGACAGCGTCCATGATCTCCTTCGAACGCAGCCGGAGATCTCGTTGGCTGATCGTCGGCTCGAGGCTCATGTCCTCGACGGTAGCACCGGGTGCTACCCAAGGGCACTGCTATTCACAGCCGCGACGCACCTCACCCGTGCACGAGTCCTTGCCCTTGCCGCCGAAAACCGTGTCGATGCCGCCTCGCCCATCGAGCACGTCGTTGCCGGCACCGCCGCGCAGCACGTTGTCGGCGGCGTCACCGAGGATCAGGTCGTTGTCGGGAGTGCCGATGACCTCCTCCACCCGGGACAGGGACGTGCGACTGCGCAGAGAACCCGCGCGCGTCTCGGAGGTTGCCTGACCGAGAGCGAGATTGACGTAGACGCCGTCCGTCATGCCGGCGACGTAACCCTCGTAGAAGGCGACCACGTCCCACCCGGCGCCCCCATCGAACGAGGCAGTCCCCATCGGCACCCAGGCGACGTCACGACCCTTGCCCCCTCGGGCCACACCCACACCGTGGAAGGTGTCCGCTCCCTTGCCGCCATCGGCGCGACCAGCGCCGATGATCGTGTCGTCGCCGCGCCCGCCGAACACCCGGGTGCGGGCGTTCCCGCAGATCAGGTCGTCGCCCCCGAGCCCGAGCACCACGTCGCGGCCCTTGCCCCGGCCCGCGACGATCACGTCACGACCGCGGGTCCCCACGAT
>JASLDK010000153.1 GCA_030145945.1 Nocardioides sp. | reverse complement strand
GGCCGTCGCGGCCGATCACCGTGCGGACCGGGAGTTGGAGCTCACGCCACCAGGTGACGTCGGTGAGGTCGCCGAAGGTGCAGCACATCGCGATGCCCGCACCCTTGTCCTTCTCGGCCGCTGCGTGTGCCAGGACCGGGATCTCCACACCGAACACCGGCGAGGTGACCGTGGTGCCGAAGAGGTCGGCGTACCGCTCGTCGTCGGGGTGCGCGATCAGCGCGACCACGGACGGGATCAGCTCGGGGCGGGTGGTCTCAATGAACACCGGCGAGCCGTCGGCCTTGTGGAAGGCGACGCGGTGGTAGGCACCGGCGTAGTCACGTGCCTCGAGCTCGGCCTGGGCGACGGCGGTCTGGAAGGTGACGTCCCACAGGGTCGGCGCCTCCTGCAGGTAGGCCTCGCCGCGCGCCAGGTTGCGCAGGAACGCGCGCTGGCTGACGGTCTGCGCCTTGGTGCCGATGGTGGTGTAGGTCGTGTTCCAGTCGACGCTGAGACCCAGGGTGCGCCACAGGTCCTCGAAGACCTTCTCGTCCTGCTCGACCAGCTGCTCGCACAGGGCGATGAAGTTGGGTCGGCTGATCGGGATCTGCTTCTTCGCGTCCGCCCCCTTCAATGTGCTCAGGTCCGGCGGCGTGAAGTCGGCGTCGTACGGCAACGACGGGTCGCAACGCACACCGAAGTAGTTCTGCACCCGACGCTCGGTCGGGAGGCCGTTGTCGTCCCAGCCCATCGGGTAGAAGACGGACTTGCCCTGCATCCGCTGGAAGCGGGCGATCAGGTCGGTGTGGGTGTAGGAGAAGAGGTGTCCGACGTGAAGGCTGTCGCTCACGGTCGGCGGCGGGGTGTCGATCGCGTAGACGTTCTCGCGGGGCTGCGTGCGGTCGAAGCCGTAGGTGTCGGCGTCCTTCCAACGCTGTGCCCACTTCTCCTCGAGCCCCTCCAGCGCGGGCCGGTCCGGTACGACCACTGCGCCAGGTGCGCTGGTCGGGTCCGGGGTCTGCGTGCTGTCGAGCGCGGTCATGCTTCCCAGCCTATTGCGACGCACTGTCAAGGTTTCAACTGACGGCTACCCTCGGACGATGCGCATTTTCTCGGGAGCCGTCACCGTTCTCGCCGCCACCGTCGCTCTCGGAGGCTTCGCGCCCCTGCCCGGTGCGAACGCGGCCGCAGCCGGACCTGCGGCTGTGACCCTGACCGGCAGCGGTTGGGGCCACGGCAAGGGCCTGTCGCAGTGGGGTGCCAAGGGCGCCGCCGAGCAGGGCCTCGGCACGGCCCAGATCCTCGACTTCTACTACCCCGGTACGACGCCGGGCCTGGGCGGCGGTTCGGTGAAGGTGCTGATCACCGCCGACACCACCAGCAATGTCGTGGTCCAGAGCCGTCCGAAGTTGAAGGTCCGCAGCCTGGCCACGGGCCGGTCGTGGAAGCTCGACAGGCGCGGTGCCAAGCGGTGGAAGCTCACCGCCCACGGAGCGAACACCAAGGTGTCGGTCAAGACGAAGAAGTGGCACAAGGTCCGGATCGTCCCGGGCCAGGCCGAGTTCAAGGGCAAGGGCGGCACGATCCGCCTCTACGTACCCGGTGGGTCGGTTGACTATCGCGGCGCGATCCGCTCCGTCGTCCCCGCTGATGGCATCGGCCGCGACACCGTCAACGTGTTGAGCGTCGAGAAGTACCTGCGCGGAGTGGTCCCCTCCGAGATGCCGGCCAAGTGGCACCCGCAGGCCGTGCAGGCGCAGGCGATCGCTGCCCGCACCTATGCGATCTATGAGCGCGACAACAACCACCGCGGTCCGTTCGACGTCTACGACACCACCCAGTCGCAGGTCTATCGCGGGATCGCGGTCGAGCAGCCCGAGTCGAATGCCGCCATCGCGGCCACAGCCGGCCAGATCGTGACGTACGCCGGCCTGCCGGCGTTCACGCAGTTCTCCTCGAGCAATGGCGGGTTCACCGCGCCGGGCAACCTGCCCTACCAGGTCGCGAAGCCGGACCCCTACGAGGCGACGTCGGGCAACCCCAACAACTCGTGGCAGACGGTGTTGACCGATGTGGCGATCGAGGCACAGTTCCCGGGGATCGGCGACTTCCTCGGGCTCGACATCACGAAGGATGCTGCCCAAGGGGGACGGGTGACCGCTGTGAAGATCAACGGCGCCGCAGGCAACACGACGTTGACCGGCGATCAGTTCCGAGTCAGGTTCGGGCTCAAGTCGACGATGTTCGCGCAAACGGCCTGATAGTCCGCCCTGCCCGCAGGAACGTCCGCAGCAGCAGGCCGACCACCAGCGCCCAGAAGGCGGCGCCGATGCCGAGGACGCTCACGCCGGAGGCCGCGACCACCAACGTCGCGGCGGCGGGCTCGCGTTCGGACGAGTCGGCGAGCGCGTCGCCGAGAGCGGCGCCGAGGGTGCCGAGCAGGGCCAGCCCGGCGGCCGCCTGCATGACACCGTCCGCCGCAGCGGCGACCAGCGTGGCGAGCGCCGTACTGCCGACGGCAAGGACCAGGTAGGCGACCGATGCCGTCACCGCCGCGATCCAGCGGCGTCTCGGGTCGGGGCCTGCGGTGGGTCCTGCGGACAGGGCGGCACTGATCGCGGCGAGGTTGATGGCGTGGCCGCCCGTGGGAGCGCCGACGATGGTGCCGATCCCGGTGACGGCGAGGGATTCGCGCCACGGCACGCGATAACCGAAGCCGCTCATCACCGCGACGCCGGGGACGTTCTGCGAGGCCATGGTGACGACGTAGAGCGGGAGGGCGATGCCGACGAGCGCGGACACCGACCAACCCGGCGTGGTCCAGGTGAGGTGGGGCGCGAGGTCACCGGTGTTGATGTCCGCGGTTGCGAGAACGGTCACCAGCGCGACGAGCAACGCGCCGGGAACGGCCCAGCGCGGAGCGAGGCGCAACAGCACCAGCCAGGTGATCACCAGCGGTGCGACGGCAGCGGGGGAGTCGGCGAGGGCCGTGACCGGTGCGATGCACAGCGGCAGGAGCACACCCGCCAGCATCGCCCGGGCCAGGCTGTGCGGGATCGCCGCGACGAGGTCGCCCACCTTCGGGATCAGCGCGGTGAGCACGATCAGAACTCCGGTCGCGGCGAAGGCGCCGACGGCCGCGGGCCAGCCGCCACTCACACCGGCGGAGGTCGCGATCAGCGCCGCGCCGGGGGTCGACCAGGCGAGGGTGATCGGGATCCGGTGCCTGATCGAGAGCCACAGCATGCCCAGGGACTGGGTGACCAGCAGGGTTGCGAGGCCCGAGGCCGCTTGATCGCGGGACGCCCCGACGGCGACCAGTCCGGCGAGGACGACGACGAAGGAGCTGCTGAAGCCGACCAGTGCGGTGACGATGCCTGCCAGCACCGGGCCGTGCGCGTTCTCGTCGGTCACGGCGCCCGCCTTGTCGATTGATCAGTGTCGTTGTCAGAAGGGTGGGCGGCCCGTCCCGCTCACCCGGAACCGTCCCCACGGATCCCTGTCGGACACCTTGCCACCGGCTTCGCCGAACGCCGTGCGCAGGGTGACGTCGGAGCCGCTGCGCACATCGTCGAGGGCAGGCGTCGTGGCGACCCGGCCCTGCCAGTGGAAGTGGCCGTCGAGTGGTTGGAAGACGCCGCGGAGTGTCACGGTCACCGGGATCTCGGCGCTGTCGATGACGAGGACGGCGGGGCCGTCGTAGGCCTCCTGGGGTTCGTGGATCTCGTGCTGCTGGTCGGTCGTCATCGACGCTTCTCCGATCGGATCAGGGTGACCGACTCGCCGGCGTCGAGGCGGGACAGGTCGACGCCGCTCTCGGCGGCGGCACCGGACAGGGCGTGCCAGATGAAGTCGCTGAGGTAGCCGGCTGCGGCGCTGCGCGAGACGGTGTTGCGCTCGAGCCACCACTGGCCGACGGACGTGGCGAGACCGACGACGGCATGGGCCCACGGCTCGGCGGCGCCGGTGTCGCCCCCGAGCAGGCGCAGCGCGTCTCCGAGCAGCCGGGTCAGTTTGGCGGCGATCTGGTCCTTCCCGGCGGCCAGCGGGTCGTGGCCGCTGGCGTGCTGTCGGCTGAGGACGAGGAAGGCGCGGGGGTGCTCGGCGAGGGTGTCGAGGTACGCCGAGACGCCGGCGGTGACCCGGTCGCGGGCGGTCGCCGGGGCGAGCACGGCGGTGAGCACGCGGCCCAGGATCAGGTCGGCGGCCCAGGAGCCGACGGCGGCGTGCAGCTCGCCCTTGTCGGCGAAGTAGCGGTAGAGCACGGGCTTGCTGACCCCCGCCTCGGTGGCGATGTCGGCCACCGAGGCATCGGGGCCGAGCTCGTCGATGGCGCGAACGGCAGCGAGGACGAACTCCTCGCGGCGTTCGGCGCGGTGGGTGTCCCAGCGGGTGGTTCGGCCGTCGCTCTTGACGTTCGGTGGCATGAGGACAACCATAGCTTTATCCGTTACCGGTGGTAACTCATATTATTGATGGAGGACGTCGTGACCGTCGTCGACCGTGCCCCTGCGCGTGAGGCCGAGCAACAGGACCAGCAACGAGCGCTGGCGGAGAGGCTGCTGCGCTCGTCCGCGCGCCAGTCCTACGACCCGGACGTCGACATCGACTGGTCGGCACCACCGGTGCCGGGCCTGTGGTGGATGCAGCCGGAGCGCATGTCCCTCTACGGCACGCCGATGTGGAAGTCGCTCAGCGTCGAACAGCAGCAGACCCTGTCCCTGCACGAGGTCGCCAGCATGGTCAGCGTCGGCATCTGGTTCGAAGTCGTCCTCATGCAGATCTTGCTCCGCGACGCCTACCGCGAGGACCCCCGCTCGGCGCGCACCCAGTTCATGCTGACCGAGGTCGGCGACGAGACCCGGCACACCGTCATGTTCGGTCGCGCCATCCAGGCGATGGGCGCGCCGGCCTACGGGCCCCGCGAGACGCCGTACAAGCTGGCGAAGCTCGGACCGGTGGCCCTGCGCGGCGCGAGCGCGTACGCCGGCATCCTGATCGGCGAGGAGCCCGTCGACCGCTGGCAACGGGACCTGATGAAGGACGAGCGGATCCAGCCTCTGGCCCGGATGATCGCGCGGATCCACGTCACCGAGGAGGCACGCCACGTCACCTTCGCCCGCGACGAGCTCACCCGAGCCGTGCAGGGACTGGGACGCACCAAGCTGCGCTGGCACCAGGCGATGACCGCGCAGGTCGCATTCGTGACGATGCGCTCGCTGGTCCACCCGGACGTCTACAAGGTCGTCGGGCTCGACCCGGCCGAGGCCCGCCGACAGGCACTCGGCAACGAGGCCTACCGCGAGACGATTGCCTGGATGGGGGAGAAGGTCATGCCGGTGCTGCAGGAGGCGGGGATGGTCGCCGAGCGTGATCGGAAGGTGTGGCGCGCGTCGATGCTGATGCGCTGACGCCGACGTAGGGCGCGCGGGCAGCGATGACCCGCGCGTAGGTCTCGCGATCCAGCGCGGCACCTTCTCGGCGGACCTCCGCGGCGTCGATGACCAGCAACCGGTTGAGCCGGACCTCGCTCGGGCGGCCGCGCGGATCCCAGGCGCCGGTGCCGATGTCCATCCAGAACCTGCCGGCGGCGGCCTCCTGCGCCTCGTCGCGATCGTGGTCCTTGCTCGTCAGCGCCAAGGCGTGCACGACATCGTGACCATCGCCCCCGCTGACGGCGCCGATCACCAGCACCGGTCGGTCCTTGCCCTGCTGTGGGTCGTCCTCGTAGGGCACCCATGCCCACACCACTTCGCCCGGATCGGGACGCCCGTCCGGGACGGGGTGGTAGCTGCCGTCAGGTTGGTTGCTCATGTCGTCGCTCCCGTGGTCTCGGTCCTCTCCGAGGTCTCGAGGAAGTCGGTCAACAGGCCGGGGCTGGCAGCCTCGGCGAGGGCGACCGCCAGGTCGAGGGGTACGTCGGGCACGCTGATGTGTCCCTTGCCACCGGCGGTCGTCGCGGTCAACGTGACCAGTCCGACCCGCCGCTGGAACCAGGTGGCGCGCTGGTTCCAGCCGATCACGTGCGACGCCGCCAGGGCGTCGCGGCTGCGCAGCACCGAGCCGGACCGCATCACCACGTGACCGTCGACGAAGCCGTGCCCGAGACTGCGCGCGCGGTCGCGGCCGAGGACGATCGCCGCGCCCAGCGGGAGGACGATGAGCGCGAGGGTCCAGGCCGGTGCCCCCGCGATGACCAGAGCCACGGGCGCGGCTGCGAAGGGCAACGCGCCGAGCAGGGCGCGGCGGTGGCGTCGGGCCGTCGCTGCCGGACCGTGGCTGGTCAGACCCGCCTGCACGGGGCCTTGTGAACCCAACGCCTCCGCCGCCACGTCGTACGCCGTCGTCTCGGGGGCGGGAGGCAGGAGCAAGGTCGATCCGGTCTGGCTCTCGCCGAGGCCGGTGACGATCGCGTTGACCCTGCGCCCCCGCGCGGTGCGCAGCGCCGCAGGTTCGGCGATCGAGACGCCGGCGAGACGGGTGACGTCGATGCTGATCTCGTGCCGGGAGAGCAGTACGCGTTGC
>JASLDK010000084.1 GCA_030145945.1 Nocardioides sp. | reverse complement strand
GGGGACCGGCAAGCTCGAGGCCCGTCCCGACCAGTCACTGCGACGCCCGCTCTCCTCGGCGTTGCACCAGGCGGTGCGTGAGCTGGGTCATCCCGAACCAGCAGAGACGGACCATGTCCTCGGCGTGATCCGGTCCTTCGCGCAACGCGAGGCAAGTCCGGACGCGAAGCTGCGCGACAAGTGGTCGCCGGGCATCGCGGCGCCGGTCGTACGAGGTCGGGCTGATTCCGGCGACATCGAGATCGACCTCGTCGAGCTGCTCACCGACGTCGGCGGGCTCGCGGCCGACATCGGCAAGGGAGTCGCGGTCTTCATCGACGAGATGCAGGACCTCGGGGCAGATGACATCTCCGCGCTCTGCGCGGCCTGTCATGAGCTCAGCCAGAGTGGCCTGCCGGTGATCGTCGTCGGCGCCGGACTGCCACACCTGCCCGCGGTGCTGTCGGCCAGCAAGTCCTATTCGGAGCGGCTCTTCTCCTACCAGCGCATCGACCGGCTGTCCCGGGACGCCGCCGACCGCGCTCTCGTCGCCCCGGCAGCCGAGGAGGAGGCCGACTTCACGCCCGAGGCACTCGATGCGATGTACGACGCGACCCGCGGCTACCCCTACTTCATCCAGGCCTATGGCCGATCGGTGTGGGACCTGGCTCCTCGTACGCCGATCACCGCCGACGACGTGGTCGTCGCGGGACCCGAGGCGGAGGCCGAGCTGGCCGTCGGGTTCTTCGGATCGCGCTACGAGCGGGCCACCCCCGCCGAGCGCGACTACTTGCGCGCGATGGCCGATGCGGCGATCGCCGAGGCCGAGGACGGCATCGAGGACCCGGTCGGCTCGGTCGCCACCGCGGACGTGGCCGCCGTCCTGAAGAAGAAGCCCCAGTCCCTGTCGCCGGCACGGGATTCTCTGCTCAAGAAGGGGCTGATCTATTCGGGGGAGCGGGGCCGGATCGCGTTCACCGTGCCGCACTTCGGTCGCTACCTGCGGGCCCAGGTCTGATCCGCACCTACGCTGTCGGTCATGACCGTCGCCCCTCGGGACGTGCCACGGCCGCCGTCCCTGCTCCGCAGCGTGCTACCGCCCGTTCTCTTCCTGCTGGTCTGCGGCATCGTCGGCCCGATCTTCCTGGTCATGGGCATCGCCGTCGGGGGCGAGGAACCCGGCTCCGGCTGGCTGCTGCCGACCGGCATCGGCATCACGGTCCTCGACCTGGTCATCGGCGTCATCATCGGCCGCGGGCGCTACCGCTCCGCCCAGAAGCTCTACCGGCTGCGCAGCAAGGGCCGTCCCGCCCGTGCCCAGGTGCTCTCCTTCGACCCGACGAACGTGCGGATCAACGACCAGCCGCTGCTCAAGCTGCGGTTGCGGATCCACGGCGACGACCTCACGCCCTTCGAGGTCGAGAGTCGCACGGTCGTCTCCGACTTCCGGATGCCGCTGCTCTACACCGGCGACCTCCCGGTTCTCGTCGACCCCGAGTCGAAGGAGTGGGAGCTCGACTGGGACGCAGCCGGGCCGACCATCCCGGTCATGCCTGGTGTTCCCAGCGCAGCGGTGCTTCCTCCCGCGCCCGCCGAGAAGACCCCCGCCGAGCGCCTGGCCGAGCTCGACGATCTCCTCGAGCGTGACCTGATCAGCCGGGACGAGTACGACGCCACCCGCGCGCGGATCCTCGGCGCGATCTGACGCCCGACCTGGGTGGGCCGGTCGGGTGTCGGAGGCGTCGCCGGGATCACCGCGCTTCGGATGACGCCGCTGTCGGTGCAGGGGCGTAGCGTCGTCGCGACACAAAACCGGACCCTGCTGACAAGGACCCAGATGACCAGCGCCCCCATGCCGATCGACGACGACGACAAGATCACTCCCGACATCTTGAAGGTCGCGGGCGTCGTCGTCCTCGGCTCGATCATGGCGATCCTCGACACGACCGTCGTCAACGTCGCGTTGCCGACGTTCATGACCAGCTTCGACGTGACCTCCTACTCCACCGTCGCGTGGACGATCACGGGCTACACGCTGGCGCTGGCAGCGATCATCCCGGCCACCGGCTGGGCGGCCGACCGGTTCGGCACCAAGCGTCTCTACATCACCGCGCTGGCGCTGTTCACGCTCGGTTCGGTGCTGTGCGCGACCGCGTGGAGCATCGAGACGTTGATCCTGTTCCGGGTGCTGCAGGGCCTCGGCGGCGGCATGCTGATGCCGCTCGGCATGACGATCATGACCAAGGCCGCTGGCCCGCACCGGATGGGTCGACTGATGGCCATCCTCGGCATCCCGATGCTGCTCGGCCCGATCCTCGGTCCGATCGTCGGCGGCTGGCTGATCGACTCCGCCTCGTGGCACTGGATCTTCATGATCAACCTGCCGCTCGGCATCGCTGCGATCATCTACGCCCTGATGGCGCTCCCGTCCGACCGCCCCGAACCCAGCGAGTCCTTCGACGCTGTCGGCATGGCCCTGATGTCGCCCGGTCTGGCGCTCTTCCTGTACGGCGTCTCGTCGATCCCCGGCGAGGGCACCGTTGCCGCCACCAAGGTTCTCCTCCCCGGGCTGGCGGGTCTGCTGCTGATGGTCGCGTTCGTCGCCTGGGCCTTCAAGCCGGAGCACCCGCTGCTCGACCTGCGGTTGTTCAAGGACCGCAACCTCACCATCGCGACCATCGTGATGTTCCTGTTCGCCGGCTCCTTCTTCGGCGCGCTGCTGCTCGTCCCGACGTACTTCCAGGAGATCCGTGGCGAGAGTGTCCTCAAGGCCGGCCTCCTCGTGGCGCCACAGGGCCTCGGCGCGATGCTGACGATGCCCGTCGCTGGCGCCCTCGTCGACAAGATCCCCGTCGGACGGATCGTGCCGTTCGGGTTCATCGGCATCATCGTCGGCGTCGGCGGACTCGCGTTCAGCACCGATCCGAGCACCCCCTACTGGCAGATCATCGTCTTCCTGTTCATCATGGGCCTCGGCATGGGCGGCACGATGATGCCGGTCTTCACCTCGGCACTGAAGACGTTGCGCGAGCACCAGGTCGCCCGTGGCTCCACGCTGATCAACGTGCTGCAGCAGGTCGCCAGCTCGGTCGGTGTTGCTGTCATGTCGGTCGTGCTCACCAACCAGCAGAAGACGGTGACCGAGCCGTCCGAAGCGTTCCGGGCGCCCTACCTGGTCGCGGTGATCGCGCTGATCGTGACCCTGATCCCGGTTGCGCTCCTGCCCCGTCGCCGAGAGGTGTCGCACCTGCTCGACGATGAGGAAGGCCCGCGCAACCCGGTGATCATGCACTGATCTCGGGAATCCGGACCGGTCGCGCAGCGACGTCACGAGACGTCGGCCACCGTGGTCAGTGGGGTTTCTCCCCGCTGACCACGGTGGTTTCGCGTTCGGGGTCGTGATGGACCCGGGCGGTCAGCCCGGCGGCCGCGTATGCCTGTGCCGCCGTGGTGGCTTGTGCGGCAGAGACCTCGGAGAACACCGTGCCGCCGGGACGCAGCCAGGCGGGTGCTTCGGCGGCCACCCGGCGGAGCAGGTCGAGCCCGTCGGTGCCGCCGTCGACGGTGGCGCGGGGCTCGTGGTCGCGTGAGTCGGGCGGCATCAGTGCGATCGCAGCGCTCGGGACGTAGGGGACGTTCGCCATGATGACTGCGGCCGTGGCCTGAAGTCCGGTCGGCATCGGGGCGAACAAGTCGCCCGTGGTGGCGACGCCTCCGACCTCTTGCAGGTTGCCGGATGCGCAGGCCGTGGCGACCGGGTCGATGTCACTGGCATGCAGCCGGATGGCGGGCACTCGCCGTGCCAGGGCCAGCCCGAGTGCGCCGCTCCCGCTGCACAGGTCGATGACGACGTCGCCCGCAGCGAGGCGGGCAGCAGCCAGTTCGACGAGGTACGCCGTGCGCTGCCGCGGGATGAACACCCCCGGAGCGATGGCGACTCGGCCACCGTCGAAGTCGACCCAGCCCACGACGTACTCCAGCGGCTCGCCCGCCACCCGTCGCTCGACCATGACCTCGAGTTCCTCCGCTGACCCGGCCGCCGTGAGGAGCAGGTCGGCCTCGTCCTCGGCGAACACGCACCCGGCGGCGCGCAGCCGAGCCACGAGAGTGGGGGTGGGCGGGATGCTGGGCACGGGGCCAGCGTGCCAGCCGGGCCGGAGTTGTAACACGCTGTCCACGGCACTTACCGGCGGTTCACGGCACCAGATCGCCCGAATTTCGGGAAATCAGTGCCGTGAACCGCGGGGAAGTCAGGTGGACAGCGTGTTACAGCAGGCCGCCGCCACCCGAACCGCCTCAGGTGCGCGGCATCAACCACCACGCCGCGAGATAGACCAGCCCGGCGGTGCCGCCGGTGAACACGGTCGCGGCGACGGTCAGCAGACGTACGACGGTCACGTCGACGCCGAGGTGGTCGGCGACGCCGGCGCAGACGCCGGCGATCATCTTGTCGTGGCTGCGGCGGACCAGCCGGCGCGGACCGGCGGGAGCGGCGTACGGGCCCGGGTAGGGGCCGGCAGCAGGGCCGGCAGCAGGGTCGGTGGACGGGGCGGTGAGGGTGTCGTCATTGTTCATGCCTCAACGGTGCCTCGCCGGCTGGATCCGCACATCGGGGAACGACCCCGGCCCGCCCCTGAACTGCACCCTGAGGGTCTGCCACAATCGTCCCGTGCCCCAGCACCGACCGCAGGTGGTCGCCCATCGTGGCGCCAGTCATGAGCTCGCCGAACACACGCTCGGTGCCTACCTCGAGGCACTCGACGCGGGGGCGGGCGCTCTCGAGTGCGACGTCCGGCTGACCGCTGACGGGCACCTTGTCTGCGTTCACGACCGCGACCTTCGCCGGACTGCTTCCAGCAAGGGCATCGTGTCCACCATGGAACTCGCGGACCTGTCCGAGCTCGACTTCGCGACGTGGAAGAACCCGTGGGCCGAGCTCGACGACGAGGCGCCGGAGGAGGAGCATGACCTGCGCACGGTGCTGACCCTGCGCAAGCTGCTCGAAACGGTCGCGGACTACGACCGTCCCGTCGAGGTGGCGATCGAGACGAAGCACCCGACGCGGTACGGCGGACTGGTGGAGAAGCGACTCGTCGAGATGCTGCGTGACTTCGGCTGGGACCAGGCAGGCGCGCCGGTGCGGGTGATGAGCTTCTCCTTCACCGCGCTGCAACGGGTCGAGCGCCTCGCGCCGGAGATCCAGTTGGCGCAGTTGTTCGACAGGGCCAACCACTGGCCGATGCTGCGTCGCGTGGTCGGCCGCGACTGGATCCTCGGTCCGAGTGTCAAGGTGATGCGGGAGCACCCGCGCGTCGTCGAGTCGATGGCGCGCACTGGTCGCGACATCCACGTCTGGACGGTCAACAAGGAGAAGGACCTCGACCGGTGCCTCGACCTTGGCGTGAAGGGCGTGATCAGCGATCGGCCGCGGTTCATGATCGACCTGCTCGACACCCGCTTCGGTCCGGCCGAATAGTCTTCGCCGCATGGCGAAGAAGAACCGCACCAAGTCCGCAGTCGAGACCCCGGCGGGCGAGGTCGGCCCCCGGCAGCCCTGCCCGTGTGGCTCGGGCAAGCGCTACAAGGCGTGCCACGGTGCGCCGGGTGGTGGCCAGGTCTTCGTGAAGCGGCCGTTCGAGGGCTTCGCCTCGGAGACCGACATCGTCGCGATGCGCGAGCTGGTTCCGGCGGCGACGGCACCGCTCGCCCTCAAGGGCGAGTACGCCGACCGTACGGTCAAGCTGTGCACGCTGCTGCCGATGGCGGCTCCGGCCATGGTGCGCGACAGTGGCGAGGTGTGGCTGGGCCTCCAGGTGCAGCACAACTTCGGTGACCCGTCCCGCGACCTGGCCGCCGTACTCCTCGAGGCACTCGCGGCCGAGCCGGGCGCGGGCATGGTCGGTCTGACCGCCCCGCCCACCGACGGTCCGCGGCTGCAGGACCTCGTCGAGGACGGCCCGCTGAGCGTCGAGGTCCACGACGGCTTCGACTACTGGGTGGCCGACATGGACCCCAACTCCGAGCTCGCGCAGGCGCTCGAGCAGGCGGAGGGTGCGGCCGCGCCGACCGCTCGCCTCAGCGAGGTCACCTCGGCGTACTGGACCCGGATGGGCGCGAAGGAGCACCTGCGCTGGGTGATGCCGGAGCCGGAGGACGCCCTGCTGTCGGCCCTCGCGCGCCTGCACGTGAGCGGCGACGACGTGATCGTCCCCGATGCCCGGTTCGTCGGGATGTTCCGGGCCCACGGCCTGCTCACTCCCGTGTGGGACCTGCCGGTCGGCACCGGCCCGGAGCCGCTCGAGGCCGCAGCCACCGCCTTCAAGGCCAAGCTCGACGCAGCCTTGGCCGACACCTCCGACCTGACCACCGAGCAGCGCTCGGCGCGCAACGGCCTCGCGAACCGCCAGGTCACCATCCGCTGACGTCCACTTGCTCCGCGGCAGCGCGGCGCCGCCAGCACGAACGCCGAAAGGGCGGGCCCGGCACGATGCCGGTCCCGCCCTTTCGGCGAATCAGGTCACCTGGAATCAGGACGTGTAGTTGTAGATCTCCACGTGCTTCTTCATGCCGCCGGACTTCACGTAGACGGTCTTGGAGGCCTTGAGCTTCGGGCCCTTGGGCGTCTTGACGTGCTTGCGCTTGCCGGACTTCGAGACCTTGTAGCAGAACTGCGACTTCTTGTTGGTGTGCTCGGTGTAGCCGCGCTTCCACTTCTTCGACTTGCCGACCTTGTAGTAGTGGTAGATCGGCTTGTTCTTGTACGGCGCGGACAGCGGGCCGACCTGGCCACAGAACTTCTTGGCCGACTTCTGGATGTACTTCACGCCGCGGGTCACGTTGACGGTGAAGACCGGCGACGTCGACTTGACGTAGTTGTCCTCGTACGCCGTCTTGGCGGTGTAGCCGGAGTAGTCGGCGTAGTACTCGAAGGAGTCCTCGAGCTGGAAGCCCTCGATGAAGTAGGCCGTCGCGTTGGCCTTCACCGGCGTCCACGTGGTGCCGCCGATGGGGCGTCGGTAGACGTTCAGGACGCCCTTGAACACCTGCTTGGTGGTGCCTGCCTCGTAGACGTCGGCATACAGGCCGTAGTAGTCGCCGTATCCGGTCGTCGGCGAGGACTGCGGTTCGAAGGTGATCGTCGTGTTCTTCGTGGTGGTGGCCGACGCCGGGGCGACCGCGCCGGCCAGGCTGGCAACGGCCATCAGAACCGCAGCCAACATCACGGCGAATGCACGGGACATGCGCATGGGAACTCCTGTCTGGTGAATCTCGCACGCCCCATGGCGCGCCGACCCGTGACCTTCCCAGCGGGCGACCGGCGGAAACGTCATCCGGGCCGCCGGAGCCCTGCCGTGCAGTGCCCTGCATCACGTCAGCGCGGAGGCTGCAAGACCCAGACCTTGAGTCGGGAGTAGCCCTTCACCGAGATCCGGCGCAACCGCCGGAAGCGGTACGCCGACGCGTCGTGATCGCCGTCGTCCGAGCCGTCGGACTCCTCCGCCTCGACGGTCCGCCCGGTCAGCGCCTCGTAGGCCCCGGTGTCGATGAGCACGCTGCTGGGTCGCGCGACGGAGGTGAGTCGGGCGGCGATGTTGACGACGGGGCCGAACACGTCGCCGAGTCGGGTGACGACCTCGCCGTACGCAATTCCGGCCCGCACCGCGGGGAACGGGTCGTCGGGGTCGGCGCCACGGCGGGTGAGTTCGAGGGCGATGTCGGCCATCGCCTCAGGGGTGTCGGCGACGATGAGGAGCTCGTCGCCGATGTTCTTGATGATCCGGCCGCCGTGGTCGACGGCCAGGCCGAGCACGGCGGACTCGAAGGATTCGAGCCAGGCGACGAGCTCGGTGTCGCTGAGCGTCCGTGAGCGGGAGGTGTAGCCGACGATGTCGACGAAACAGACAGCTGACGTTGCTGCCGTTCCCGAGGAGCGACCACCGATCTGCCGAGCCGTTGCGCTGAGCAGGTGGCGGCGCCACACATAGCTCTGCAGTTGCTCGACGCGCGGCGTCAGTTCGTTGGAGATGGCCAGCAGCCCGTCGGTGGGGTCGGCGCCCATCTCGCCCGCGACGGAGGCGAGCAGGTCGACCTGCCAGTCGGCGAGCCGGGCGAAACTGCGCCCCCACGTGCGGACCAGGCCGTCCTGCCGCTCCTGACTCAGCACGCCGAGCCTGATCAGGTCGTCGGTGAGCGTGAGCGCGCGGACGTCGGCGGTCGTGAAGGCGACCTCGTCATCGGGGACGTGCGCGAACCCGAGCAGGTGCCAGAGCTCGACGGCTGTCTCCAGTGGTACGCCGGCCTGCTCGGCCACCTGCAGCCGGGTGAGGTGGGGTGACTCGCCGAGGAGGTGCTCCTCGAGCGCGGCGACGACCCCGCCGGCCTGAGTGCCTGCGGGGTCGTCGGCTGCAGTCATGTCGGCTGAGGTCAGCCCTGGTCGCCGAGGCGCGACTGGGCGACCTCGACGAGCGCCTGGTGGAAGGTCGGCCACTCGGCGTCGAGCTCGCGCAGCGTCTCGTCGGTGAGGTGGATGGTGTCGAGGGGCGTCAGCGCGACGATGCTCGCCGTACGCAGGCTGTGCCCGACGATGGCGGCCTCGCCGACGATGTCACCGGGACCGCGCTGCGCGATCTCTGCGCCGTCCTTGCGGACCGACACGGTGCCGGAGAGCAGGATGTAGGCCTTGTCCGCCGGGGTGTCCTCCCAGATCGGCGACCAGCCTTCGGGGAGCTTCACCCGACGACCCGTCGCGCTGATCCGCGCGATCTCCTGCGGCGTGAAGTGCTCGAAGAACGTTGCCATGCTGAACCTTTCGCTTCACTGCGTGTGTGCCCCGATGTGTTCCCGCCTTGTCACCGCCGACCCTAGTGGTCCGGGCAGCGGTGCGGGAGTCACTGTCACAACGTGTCCACGACACATGCGTTATCCCCGAGCGCCATCCCCGGACGACGTGTCAGGACGTCATGTCAGGACGTCATGCCCGGAACGGATCGGCGGCATAGACCCCGAGCACCTTGATGTCGGTGGTGAAGAAGGCGAGTTCCTCCAGCGCCCGCTTCAGTCCGGGGTCGTCGGGGTGACCGTCGACCTCGGCGAGGAACTGGGTGGCGGCGAAGTGGCCACCGACCATGTAGCTCTCGAGCTTGGTCATGTTGATGCCGTTGGTCGCGAACCCGCCGAGCGCCTTGTAGAGCGCGGAGGGGATGTTGCGGACGTTGAACACGAAGCTCGTCACGACCGGGCCGTTGCCCTGTGGCGCCATCACGTAGTCGGGGGACAGCAGCACGAAGCGGGTCGTGTTGTGGTCCTCGTCCTCGACGTCCTCGCGGAGGATCTCCAGGCCGTAGATCTCGGCCGCGAGCGGGGGCGCGATCGCGGCCTGGCTCAGGTCGCCGGCCTCGGCGACCTCCCGCGCGGCGCCCGCGGTGTCACCGGAGATCATCGCGGTCAACCCGAGCTCGCGGATGACCTTGCGGCACTGGCCGAGCGCGTGCACGTGACTGTGCACGGTCCGCAACGTCTCGGCGGAGGCGCCCGGCACCACCATCAGGTGGAACTGGATGCGCAGGAAGTGCTCGGCGATGATGTGCAGACCCGAGTCGGGCAGGAAGTGGTGGATGTCCGCCACCCGCCCCGCGATCGAGTTGTCGATCGGGATCAGCGCGAGGTCGCAGTCACCGCTCGCGACGGCCGCGAAGACGTCCTCGAACGACGCGCAGGCGACCGCCTCGGCGTCCGGATAGTGCTGCTTGCACACGATGTGCGAGTTGGCGCCGGGTTCCCCCTGGTACGCGATGCGGGCCATGCCTGCCAGCCTAGGACCCCGTACGACGGCGCGTGCGCCCACTCCCGGCAGCCCGCGGCAACTACGGTCGGTGCGTGGCCGTCGTACTCGCTCTGCTCGCCCTCCTCGTGGCCCTTGCCGCTCTTGTCGTGGGCCTGCGCCGCTCGGGAAGGCCCACGGCTGCTGGCAGCGTCGACGACCTGCCCGCCGATGCCGCCGGGCTCCGGCGTGAGGTGGCCGCGTTGCGGGCCGAGGCAGCCGGAGCGCTGCGCCACCTGGCCGTGGTCCGTTACGACGCCTTCGACGAGATGGGCGGGCGACTCTCCTGGTCCCTCGCGCTGCTCGACGACGCTGGCGACGGCGTCGTGCTGACCTCGATCCGAGGCCGCAACGAGGCCCGGACCTATGCCAAGTCCGTCGTCGGGTGGAGCAGTGACCAGGAGCTGTCGCCCGAGGAGGCCGAGGCCGTCGCGCACGCCCGCCTGGCTCGCACGTGATTCCCGGCGGCATGTTCCTCGGCGAATCCGGGCATGTCCCGGTCGTGTCGTCCCCTCTCCGCCGTCGGTTCGGCGCCACAGTCCAGCTCATCCCTGCACTGCTCATCCCTGCGCTGGCCGTGGCGGGCTGCTCCCGAACCCAGGGGTACGCCGACCGCGACTGGTCCGCGATCGACCCCGTCGCCGCCGACATCCCCCAGGTCCGCGAACCCGACGAGAAGGCGACCCGCACCAACCTCGACGCCCTCGACCCGTGCGCGGTCGGTGCCGCGGGCGACCCCGACGCGGTGGGAGCACCGGCCCCGCCGCCGAAACCGGGCAAGGACGTCACCTGCACGAGCGTTCGCGCCGAGGGCACGGTCGAGGTCATCACCGCGGCGCGCTACTTCGTCGACGGCACCGGCCCGGACGCCATCAACGCTCTCGACGACCGCGTCCGCAGCGAGATCGCGGGCTTCGCCGTGTGGACCGGGCCCGGCCCGGTGACCCCCGATGGCCCCAACGCACGGTGCGCTGTCGTCGTCCCGGCCAGCCTCGAGCTGGGGCTCGTCATCCTCGACGAGCGCGAGGACTGCACGGCGGCCACGGCAGCAGCCACCGCAGCGTTGGGTGACCTGCCCTCCGTGACGCGCGCCGGCCAGCACGTCACCGTCCCCGTCTTCTACGCGGCCGACGAGCCCGATCCCGGCGGCGCCGGGGCCTGCGCGGAGCTCGGCGACCAGCTCGAATGGCTGTGTGCACCGGTGGGTCAGGTCGACGTACCGAAGGATCCGGTGGACCTGATCCGTCACGGCGAGGCGGACCCCGGGATGCTGTGCACTCCGGCGCTGCTGTCTGTTCGGGCAACCGCCGAGACTGACGGCCGCACGTGGGTGGGGATGACAACGGCGGTCGCCCCGCAGGACCTCGACGAGCGAACGTCGTACGACGGCCCCCGCCAGTGCACGCTGCTGGAGGCCAAGGACCGAGCCGACGCGGACAGCGCGCCGGTGACGATCATCGTGACGGCGCGCCGCCAGCCGCTGGAGACCTCGGCCAACACCGACGTCGCCGGCCACCCGGCCTATCACTCGAAGCTGTCAGGCACGTGGGAGGTCGCACTCACCAAGCCGACCGAACACGGGTATCTCAGCATCGACATCGTCGACGACCGGCGCGAGGAGCCTGCCTGGGCGAAGAAGTTCGTGGCCGACCTGGTGAAGCGGGTCTTCTGACCGCCTCGGGCAGTCAGGGATTCAGCTGCGGGGGACCCGCACCAGCACCCGCCCGTGGATGCACTCCATCCGCAGCTCGGAGCCGGCGCCGATGGTGTCACCGTCGAGCTGGCGCGGCACGTCCGCGGAGGCGCGGACGACGACCTTGCGTCCGGTCATCCGGGCCAGGGACTCACCGGCATTGTGCTCGCGCCGGGTGAGCATGCGCAGCACGAGCGGGATCCAGCTCAGGAAGCGCCGCGGGTAGAGCAGGACGACATCGAGCATGCCGTCGTCGATGGTGGCGTCGGGCAGCAGGACGACGCCGCCCTGGAGGCTGCCGACGTTGCCGATCACACAGGTGCGGGCGCGGTGCTTGGTGAACGGGCCGTCGTCGACCGAGATCTCCAGCTTCATCGTCGGGAACATCAGACCCTTGAGTCCAGACACGACATAGGCCAGCCAGCCGACCCTCTTCTTCAGGTCCTCGTTGACGCCCTCCATGATCGCCGCGTCGAAGCCCATCCCCGCCATCACCATGAAGTGGGTGGGCTCGATGCCGTCGCCGTCGACCTCGACCATGTCGATCGCCCGGTCCTGACCGGTCAGCGCGATGTCGATCGCGGCCCGGATGAACAGCGGAACCTCGAGGTTGCGGGCCAGCAGGTTGCCGGTGCCGGCGGGGACGACGCCCACCGGGATCCCGGTCCCGGCGAGCTCGGCGCACACCTCGCGGACCGTCCCGTCACCGCCGCAGACGATGACCAGGTCGGCACCCTCGACGGCAGCCTGCTCGGCCTGACCGGTGCCGGAGTCCTCGACGGTCGTGAGATACCACTTCGGCTCGTTCCAGCCGGAGTCGAGCGCCATCTGGGTGACGATCGACTGGAACTGCTCGACCGACTCCACCTTGATCGGATTGAGGACGACGGCCAGCCGGCGCGACGACGGATAGGCCTGAGGCAGCGGCTCCGCCTTCAGTGCATGGCTGCGGGGGAGTGGGTTGTAGAGCGCGACACCGAGCAGCAGCAGGCCCACCCCGAGCAGGGTTCCGCCCACCACATCGCTGAGGTAGTGCCGGCCCAGAAGGATCCGGTCGGCCGCGACCACCGCCCACATCAGGACGGCGAGCGTCGCGATCAGACGGCGCACCCCGGGTCGGCGTACCAGCATGGTGGCGAGCAGGATGACCAGTGCCGCGAACGCGGCGGCCGAGGAGGTGTGGCCGGAGGGGAACGCGTTGGAGTCGAGGAAGTACTGCGGGTCCTGCCACACGGGCCGGCCACGCCCGACGAACACCTTCGCGCCGTACGTCGCCAGTGCGGTCACCGCCATCACGGCCGCGACCAGGACCGCTGCCCGGCGGTGGCCCTTGATGAACAGAGCCAGGGTCACCACCGTGGTGATCGCCGTCATGCACCGGGTGCCGAACACGACCTCGACCACCCGCAGCGGGTGTTCGAGCCAGGGCGCGTCCGTCGCCCAGTCCCGGACCGCGCGCCCGTGTGCGTCGAGATCGGTCACCCAGGTCAACTCCGCCGCGACCGCCGCGGCGACTGCGCCGAAGAGGGCGAGCAGGATCAGCGCGGCGAGGAGTGGGGTCCGGCGAGGTCGGTCGAGCACGCACCGAGATTAGGCCACGCACGGCGTCGGACGAGATTGCCGAAGGCAACGCTCAGGCGGGCGCGTGAGCGGAGTCTCAGGCTCCGATGGTGCCCGGCGCGGCCTCGAACGGCGTGAAGAACGGGTTGGCCGGTGCCCCCGCGAGGGTGAGCACGAGGTTCGGCACGGCGGTCCCGTCGATCTGCTCGCGGATGATGTCCGCGTGCCCGGCGTGCCGGGCCCACTCCTCGATCAGGTGCAGCAGGAAGAAGCGCAGGTGGATCGGCGACGGCTCGAACCGTCCGTGCCACGGCTCGGCGGGCGCCATCACCTCGGCGCCAGGATCGGCGTCGGCGAGCGCCGTGAGCAGGTCGGCACGGGCGGCGTCCCACTCCGCCAGGATCTGGGGTGTGGTCTCGTCGTCGGTGAGGCGGAACTGCGCCAGGTAGGCGGCGATGCCGTCCTCGCTGGTGTCGTGTGCGTCCGCATCGCCGCGCAGCCGACCCAGTGCTCCTCGCATGCCGTGCAGTGAGTGCTTGAGCAGTCCGCCGATCGACAGCTCACTGCGACACGGGGTGGAGCGCGCCTGCTCCTCGGTGAGGCCGTGGGCAGCGGCACGAATCGCGTCGAGCTGCTGGTCGAGATAGCGGGTGATGCTGGTGATCTCGTCGTCGAGGGCCGGTGCATACATGGCGGATCGCTCCTGTCGGTGGGGTTCTCCCAACCTAGGGGCGAGCACCGACAGCCTGTTCGTCGTACAGACTCCCGCTAACGTCGAGCCATGACCTCCCCCACGTCTGCCCGTCTCGGCCGCTCCGGCCTCGTCGTCTCCCGGGTCGGCCTCGGCTGCAACAACCTGGGCCGCGCGGGCACCGCGACCGAGTCCCAGGAGGGCACCGACGTCGTCATCGACGCGGCGCTGGAGGCGGGCGTCACCTTCTTCGACGTCGCTGACACGTACGGCGCGACGCCCGGCCTGGCTGAGGAACGGCTCGGCAAGGCGCTCGGCGCCCGTCGCTCCGAGGTCGTGGTGGCGACCAAGTTCGGCATGGACATGGGCGGCTTCAACGGCCCGGACTTCGGCGCCCGTGGCTCACGCCGCTACATCCGCAACGCCGTGGAGGCGTCCCTGCGGCGGCTCGACACCGACTGGATCGACCTCTACCAGTTCCACACCCCCGACCCGCTCACCCCGATCGACGAGACTCTTTCCGCGCTCGACGACCTGGTCCGCGAGGGCAAGGTGCGGTACGTCGGGCACTCCAACCGCGCCGGTTGGCAGATCGCGCAGGCGGAGTACGTCGCCCGCGAGCTCGGCGTCGAACGGTTCGTCTCCGCGCAGAACCACTACAACCTCACCGACCGGCGCGCCGAACTCGAGGTGCTGCCCGCCGCGCGGGAGTTCGGTCTCGGTGTCCTGCCCTACTTCCCGCTCGCCAACGGCCTGCTCACCGGCAAGTACGCCTCCGGCGCCGCCCCCGCCGGCTCCCGGCTGAGCTTCACCCGCCAGCACCTGCTCGACGACGCCGTCTCCGAGCCGTTGCAGGCCTATTCGACCTTCGCCCGCGAGCGGGGGGTGTCCGAGGTGACCGTCGCGATCGGCTGGCTGCTGGCCCAATCGCCAGTGACGTCGGTGATCGCCGGTGCCACCTCGCCCACCCAGGTCGCTGCCAACGCCACCGCCACCGACTGGACGCCCACGCCCGACGACCTCGCCGAGCTGGACGGGCTCTTACCCACGCCGCCGCCCATCTCGCCGTACTGAGGCTGCAGGAAGCCCCGGTCGACCGGTTATTCCTGCACTTGACCTGCGTTGCAACGCAGGACAAGTGATGGTACTTGACCTGCGTTGCAACGCAGGACAAGTGATGGTTTCCCCGGTCGACCGGCGATTCCTGCAGCCCGCGCCAGCCCAAACCGGCGCGCGGACACTCGGCCCCGCCGGATAACCTCGACCCATGATCGACCCACGCATCCTGCGCGACGAGCCCGACCGTGTCCGCGCCTCCCAGGTCAAGCGCGGCGCGTCCCCGGAGGTCGTGGACCGGGCGCTGGAGGCCGACGCTGTTCGTCGTACGGCGATCTCGGCGTTCGAGGAGAAGCGGGCCGCCCAGAAGGCGTTCGGCAAGCAGGTCGCCCAGGCCAAGGGCGAGGAGAAGCAGGCGCTGCTGGAGCAGGTGAAGACGCTCTCGGCCGAGGTCAAGGATCTCGAGGCAGCGCAGACCGCCGCCGACCTCGCCTGGACCAATGCGCTCAAGGTGATCCCCAACGTGGTTGCTGACGAGACGCCGACCGGCGGTGAGGACGACTTCGTCGTGCTCGAGACCGTCGGCACTCCGCGCGACTTCGCGGCGGAGGGCTTCGAGCCGCGCGACCACATCGAGCTCGGCCGGATGCTCGGGGCGATCGACCTCGACCGTGGCGCCAAGGTCAGCGGGAGCCGGTTCTACTTCCTCACCGGCGTCGGTGCGCAGCTGGAGCTGGCGCTGGTCAACCTCGCCATGGAGCAGGCCCGCAACGCCGGTTTCACGCAGGTGATCGCGCCGTCGCTGGTGCGCACCGAGGCGATGGAGGGCACGGGCTACCTCGACCAGGGCGGTGGCGAGGACATCTACCGGATCGAGGGCGAGGACCTCTACCTCGTCGGCACCTCGGAGGTGCCGATGGCGGCCTACCACTCCAAGGAGATCCTCGACAGCGCGTCACTCCCGCGGCGCTACGCGAGCTTCAGCCCCTGCTTCCGCAAGGAGGCGGGCTCGCACGGCAAGGACACCAAGGGCATCATCCGGGTGCACTGGTTCGACAAGGTCGAGATGTTCATCTACGCCGACCCCGAGGACGCTGCCGCCGAGCACCAGCGCCTCCTTGCCTGGGAGAAGGAGTTCCTCGACAAGCTCGAGCTCGCCTACCAGGTGGTCGACATCGCCGCCGGAGACCTCGGATCCAGCGCGATCCGCAAGTTCGACTGTGAGGCGTGGATCCCCACCCAGGGCAAGTACCGCGAGCTCACCTCGACCTCCAACTGCACCGACTTCCAGACCCGGCGCCTCGACACGCGGGCACGGTACGGCGAGCGCACCGGCCCGGTCGCCACCCTCAACGGCACCCTCACCGCCATCACCCGCGCGATCGTCGCGATCCTCGAGACCCACCAGCAGGCCGACGGATCCGTGCGGGTCCCGAAGGCGCTGCAGCCGTTCATGGGCGGCCTCGAGGTCCTGACCCCTGTGTCTTCATGAGCAAGGACCCCACATGGCGTCCGCGCCTGATCGCGCTCGACATCGACGGCACCCTGCTCCGGTGGGTCGCCGGTCTGGGCATGAGTCACGAAGAGGTGACGCCGGCGGTCCATGAGGCCGTCCAGCGGGCGCTCGACGCCGGCGCCCACGTCGTGCTCTCCTCCGGTCGCGCACCCCACAACATGACGATGGTCGCCGACAAGCTCGACCTCCACGGCCATGGCGAGAAGCTCTGGATCATCGCCGCCAACGGCGCCGTCGTCCTGCGCTATCCGCCGGCCGAGGTCGTCCATGAGGTCACCTTCGACGCCCGCGCCGCGGTCGCCGCCGTGCTGGAGCAGCACCCCGACGCGCTCGTCGCGGTCGAGGAGCGCGGTGTCGGCTATCGCGTGTCGGGTCCGTTCCCCGACGGCGAGTTGGGCGGTACGACGATCGTGGCCGATGTCGCCGACATGGTCGCCGAGCCCGTCAGCCGCGTGATCATCCGCGACCCGAAGGCGAGCGCCGAGGACTTCGTGGCCCTCGCCGCCAACCTCGGCCTGCACGGCACCGACTACATCGTGGGCTGGACGGCCTGGCTCGACCTCGCGCCCGTCGGCATCTCCAAGGCGTCCGGCCTGGAGTACGTCGCCCAGCAGCTCGGCGTCGACCGGGCCGACGTTCTCGCGATCGGTGACGGCCGCAACGACATCGAGATGTTGCAGTGGGCCGGTCGCGGTGTCGCGATGGGTCAGGCGGTCGACGAGGTCAAGGCGATCGCCGACGACGTGACCGCCTCCGTGGACGATGACGGCGCCGCCGTCGAGATCAGCCGCTGGTTCCCGGCGCCCGGATCTGGTGGGATGGCATCGTGATCCCCCCGCGTCGCCTGCTCCCGGCGGCCCTCCTCACCGCGCTGCTGGCCGCAGTGGTGTCGGTGGCGCTGTCGGCCGTGCTGTCGACGAGCGCGGCGGCGACGGCGTCGGCGTCCGCGGCGGTGTCCGGGTCGGCTGCTAGGCCCGGCGACTGTGCGCCCCTCGACGGATCCGACAAGACCGCGCTGCTCGAGGCTGCCGCGTCCAAGGACGTCTTCATCGGCCAGGTGGTCACCATCGGGCCCGCCGGTGCGACCGGCTCGATGACCTATGACGTGCTCGTCAAGGACGTCCTGCGCGGGACGGTCGTGGCCGGCACCCGGGTCGCGGTGACGATCAACTGGATGTCGACCAGCCCGCAGCAGTCGGTCACGAAGACCAACTATCTGTTCCTCGCCTCACCCGGTGGGCAGGGACTCGACGCCGACCGCTGCCGCGGCACGATCGAGATCCGGGACAAGGGCGCGGCCAAGCGGATCAAGACCTGGAAAAAGTGGTTCGCCAATCATCCGGACGGTGCGCCGACCGACACGCCTGCTTCGACCACCCCCGAGGTGACCTTCTCCCAGCCCGACCCCCCGCTCGGCGAGCCGCAGCGGCTGAGCCGCGTGGTCGCGCCGGGCGCCGCGTTGGCGTTGGTCGGCGTGCTCGGTCTGCTGCTCACCACCCGGCTCGGCCGACGCCGCTGACCGGCCAGCGCACCTGACGTCTCTGTCGTCCGCGGTGGCGGATCACGACAGACACGTCAGGTGCGATGGCAGCCAACGCTCAGAGGTACATGCCGCCCGACGTACCGTCGCCGCCCTCGTTGCCCTCGGTGCCCGGAGCCTGACCTGGTACGCCGGGGGCGCCCGGACCGCCGGGCCCGCCCGGCATGCCCATGCCCGGGGGAAGTGCCCGGCGGATCTGCTCGAACTGGGCGCGGGCGGCCATCTGCTGGGCATAGATCGCCGTCTGGATGCCGTGGAAGAGGCCTTCGAGCCAGCCCACCAACTGGGCCTGGGCGATCCGCAGCTCGGACTCGGACGGCACCGAGTCCTCGGTGAAGGGCAGGGAGAGCCGCTCGAGTTCCTCGACCAGTTCGGGTGCCAGACCCTGCTCCAGCTCGGCGATCGACGAACGGTGGATCGCGGCGAGGCGGCTCCGACTGGCCTCGTCGAGTGGGGCTGCCTTCACCTCTTCGAGGAGTTGGCGGATCATGCTGCCGATCCGCATCACCTTGGCCGGCTGCTCGACCAGGTCGGTCAGCGCCCGCTCGCCGTCGCCCCCGTCGTCGTCGGGGCCCTGGCCCGTTGCGTGCTCGACGGCGGACGCGGGGATGGTCCCCATCGGCTGTCCGTCCGGTCCGATCACAACGATCTGCTCTTCGCTCCCGGCCGCGTTCTCGCTCATGCCCTCGACCCTAGCCAATCCCGCGAAGGGCACTCGGCGAGGTGTCAGGGCGTCAGGATGACCTTGCCGACGGAGTCGGCCGAGTCCAGCATCCGGTGGGCCTCGGCGACGTCGTCGAGCGGGAGGACGGCCGAGACGACGGGTCGGATGGTGCCGTCGGCGATCAGCGGCCACACCCGCTCGACGACCTCACCGCAGATCCGGGCCTTGGCCTCGGCCGTGCGGGTGCGCAGGCTGGTCGCGGTCACGGATCCGCGTTTGGCCAGCAGTTGCGCGATGTTGAGCTCGGCCTTGACCCCGCCCTGCATCCCGATGATCACGAGGCGTCCGCCGTCGGCCAGGACGTCGACGTTGCGGGGGAGGTATTTCGCGCCCATGTTGTCGAGGACGACGTCTGCACCCCGACCGTCCGTGGCCGCGCGGACCACCTCGACGAAGTCCTCGTCGCGATAGTTGATGCCGACCTCGGCGCCCAGCTCCCGGCACCGATCGAGCTTCTCCGTGCTGCCGGCGGTGGTGAACACGCGGGCGCCTGCCGCCTTCGCGATCTGGATGGCGAAGGTCCCGATCCCGCCCCCGCCGCCGTGCACGAGGAAGACGTCGCCGCTCTCCAGGCCGGCGGTCATGAAGACGTTGGACCACACCGTGCAGGCGACCTCGGGGATCGAGGCGGCGGTGACGAGGTCGATGCCGTCGGGGACGGGCATCACCTGGCCAGCGGGTACGACGACCTTGCTGGCGTAGCCACCTCCGGCGAGGAGCGCGCACACCTGGTCGCCGACCTGCCAGCCGGTGACGCCGTCACCGAGCGCGGCGATCGTGCCGCTGCATTCGAGGCCGATCACCTCGGAGGCGCCCGGGGGCGGCGGATAGAACCCCTGACGCTGCAGCAGATCGGCGCGGTTGACGGCCGTCGCGACGACGTCGAGGAGGATCTCGCCCGGCCCGGGAACGGGGTCGGGGACTTCGGTGACGCTGAGGGTCTCGGGGCCGCCGAAGGCGGACTGGGTCACGGCGCGCATGGTGCCAGTCTGGCAGCCGCACCCGAGCGGATCAGACCAGCGAGTCCGCTTCGGCGTCCTCGCGGTCCGCGGCATCCTCCCGGTCGACCGCGTCGTAGTCGGCGTCGGTCAACTCATCCACGTCGACGTCGTCATCGACCTCGCTCGCCGCACCGGCCGGGCGGTCCCACGACTCGGCGAGCGCCTGGGCCTTGGCGGCCAGGATCTCGACCGCGTCAGGGTCGGCGCCCTGCTCGGCTGCGGCGTAGCCGAGCAGGAAGGACGTCACGGGCCCCGCGGCCGGGTGGACGTTCTCGCGGACGATGGCAGCAAGGTCGACCAGCAGTCCCTCGTCGGCCTCGGCATCGATGTCGAGGGCGTCGCACAACTCGTCGATCCAGTCGTGGAGGTTCACCCATCCAGAGTGACCCGACGGACCGTCGGTGACAAGGGCCGCGGCGTGAAATTGGTCGAGCGTGTCGCTCTGTCGATCTTGTCGCCGGGCGCTCGCTTCGCTCGGCCCACCGACCGCGGTCGACGCGCTTCGCGCAAGCGCCGCGCTGCCGACCTCAGCCCGAGATGTCGCGCAGGTCGCTCCACGTGTCGACGTCACGCGCCTCGTCGCCGACCGGGGCGACCGCGACCAGGTCCAGGTGCTCGAGCAGTGCCCGGATGGACATGCCGTGCTGGGCCTCCCGGTCCGGGCGTACGGCGTCGAGACGGTCCGTCGCCACGACGAACGCGAGCTGCCGGCGCCCGTCGGTGTCGGCGAGGACCGCGCCGTCATGACCGACCGCGGCCTCGTGCAGACGCCGGAAGGTGGCGGTGGTGAGCCGCGGCATGTCCACGGCCAGCACCGCCAGCGTCGGGAAGCGCCGGAGCAGGGCGTCGCGCCCGGTCAGCAGGCCGGCAGCGGGTCCGCCGTGGCGGGGATCCTCCAGCAGGAAGGTGGCCGGCCGGTCGGTGGGCACCTGGTGGCCGACGACCACGACCTCGCTGGCGTCGAGGACGGCGTCGAGGGCGTGTTCGAGCAGGGACCGGCCGTCGACCTCGATGCTGGCCTTGTCGACGCCGCCCAGACGGCTCGCCTGCCCACCGGCCAGCACGATCGCGGCGAACCCGGAGAGTCCCTGTTCGATCATCGACCCAGTCTGACAACCACCTACGCTGGCAGGGTGAGCACCCCCACCAGCCCCGGAACCGCGGATCTGCGGGTGACCCTCGTCCAGGTCGCGTCCGCCCTCGACCCGGCGGCCAACCGCGCCCGCCTGCGCGAGCTCACCGACCTCCACGCCGACGCCAGCGACCTGGTCGTCCTGCCCGAGGCCTTCGCCCGCGACTTCGGTGAGGCCGGGTCCGACATCAGCGCGTACGCCGAACCACTCGACGGCCCCTTCGGGATCGCCCTCGCCGAGGCCGCGGCAGCCCACGGCACCACGATCGTGGCTGGCATGTTCGAGCAGGGTCCCGATCCCGCCCGGCCGTTCAACACCCTGCTGGTGCGGGGCAACGCACTGGCGGCGTACCGCAAGGTGCACCTCTACGACTCGTTCGGCTATCGCGAGTCCGACCGGCTCACGGCCGGGGAGATCGAGCCGGTGGTGGTCGACGTCGACGGCTGGCGGGTGGGGTTGATGACGTGCTACGACCTGCGCTTCCCGGAACTGGCGCGGGCGCTGGTCGACCGCGGTGCCGAGGTCCTGGTCATCCCGGCCGCCTGGGTGGCCGGCCCCCGCAAGGTCCACCACTGGCGCACCCTGCTCGCCGCGCGCGCCATCGAGAACACGGCGTACGTCGTCGCGGTCGGCCAGCCCGCGGACCGCTACAGCGGCCATTCCTTGGTGATGGACCCGTTCGGCGAGGTCGTGGTCGAGGCCGGGCCCGGCTCGGCGACCCAGCCCGAGGCCGTCCATGCCGTGTTGGAGCGGGCCGTGCTGGACGAGGCGCGTCGAGTCAACCCGTCCCTGCAGAACCGCCGAATGTAGGCTCATCCCCCGTGTCCCGCAGCACCTCCAGCAGCTCCCGCGTCCCGCTCGAGCAGCGCGTCGGCGAGTTCGGGGCATCCCGCGCCCCGCTGACGATGTGGTTCCTCCTGGTCGTGGGCGGCACGGCAGCCCTGGTCTGCGCCATGATCCCCGTCGGCCCCGGCTGGCTGGCCCCGGCGGGCTCCGTCGTCATCGCCGACGCCTTCGCGTGGGGACTGGCCGCCCGCACCGGCGGCCGGCCGCTCGTCTTCGGCCCGCTGGCGTTCGTGTGCGCCCTGGCCGCCGTCCTCAGCGACAACGAACTGCTGCTGACGGGCGCGGCGATCGGTACGTCGGCCATCGCCGCCGTGCTCGGCGTGATGATCACCGTCCCGGCCCGCGGCATCGCCACCGCCGCGCGCGAATGCGTGGTCGGCCTCCTCATCGCAGGGATCGGCGCGATGGCGGCGATCGGCTTCGAGCCGGCCATCCAGAAGGAACGCTTCGAGTACGTCGCCCTCGGGTTCGCCTTCCTCGTCGCGATCGTCCTCGTGCACCGCCTCGGAGCGGGCTTCCACGGCCTCGGGCGTCGTGGCCTCATCATCGTCGGGATCGGCGCCGTCGTCCTGGCCGGCACCCTGCTCTATGCGGAGCTGCTGCGCCGCTATGGATCCACGGGCCTGGTCGACCAGTTGCTGACCTGGGTCACGTGGAGCCGCGAGCACCTCGGCGCCTTCCCGCGCCCGATCGCCGCCGTGCTCGGCGTACCCGCTCTTGCGTATGGATGCCACATGCGCGCCCGCCGCCGCCAGGGCTGGTGGGTCTGCGCCTTCGGCGTCGCCGCGACCTCCTCGACCGCCACCGCCCTGGCCAACCCGGCGGTCTCGATCCAGGAGGCCACCCTGTCGGTGGTCTACAGCCTGCTGGTCGGGCTGGTCCTCGGCTGGGTGCTGATCCGCCTCGACCTCGCCCTCACCGGCAGTCGTGGCCGGGGGAGCCGGGTGGCCGAGCAGGCCGCCGCGATCCGCCCCGAGCCCACCCGGTTCGCCCCGCTGCTGTGACCTGCGTCCGGTCGGAGGTGGGGTGAGGTGGCGCGCCCTCGCGAGATCGACCTCGACCTGCTCCTGGACCATGTGCGTGCGCTGTGGCTGGCGGACGGCATCGGTGCCGTCACGATCCGTGCGGTGAGTGCGCGCGCCGGGGTGTCGAACGGCGCGATCTATCACCACTTCGAGTCCCGCAACCATCTCGTCGCGAGGACCTTCTCCCGCGAGATCGCGGCTTATCTGGCGGTCCAGCGGCAGCGGGTCGACGAGGCCGCCCGCACCGGGTCGCCCGAGGACGTCGTGGTGGCGGCGGCGTTGACCCCGGCGGCGTACGCCGAGGCGACCCCGGACGCCGCGCTGGTCGTGCTGGCGACCCGTGCCTCGCAGTTGGCTTCGGGGCCACTCCCCGAGGCGGTGGTCGAGGACCTGCTCGCCCACCGCGCGGCCGTGACCAGGCTCGTCGAGGACCTGGCTCAACGGCTGTGGGGCCGCCGCGACGCCACGGCGACCCGTCTGGTCGCCTACTGCATCGACGACATCCCCGTGCGGTTGCTCATCGGTTCCGGCAAGGCCACCGACCCGCTCGCGGCGTACGCCGTCGAGCACGCGGTGCGGGGCATCCTGCGGGCGGGCCCGCCTGCCTGATCCGCCTGCCTGATCCGCCCTCCTGATCCGTGCGCTTGCCGGGCGGGGGACTCTCGTGCACAATTTCCGAGCATCTGCTCTGTAATTGCCGGAATCCACCCGAGGACCTCGATGACGCACTTGCCCCGCCTCCTCCCGGCCGCGGCCGCCGTCCTGTCCGGACTCGGCCTGACGCTGGTGGTCACGCCGCCGTCGTACGCCGTCGGGGGCGCGACCGTGAGCCTCAACGGGACGACACTGCAGATCATCGACGGCGTCGGGGCCGCCAACGTCATGTCGATCACGGTGGACCCGACCACGATCTGGATCCGCGACCTGGCGGTGGAGCCGACGGCGGGTGCCGGCTGTCAGTTGGCAGGGTTCCCGTCCAAGACCGTCAGTTGTCCTCGCGCCGGCGTCACGGCGCTCGACGCCAAGCTCGGGGCGGGCAATGACGTCTTCAGCGTCACCGGGCTGGACGTTCCCGGGACGATCGACGGCGGAGCAGACAACGACGCCATCAGCGGAGGCGCCGGGACCGACACCCTGATCGGTGGCACCGGAGTCGACACGGTCGGCTACGACTTGGCGTCGGCGGGTGTTTTCGCCAAGCCCGGTGGGTCAGGCAACGGGGTGCCCGGCGAGAACGACACGATCAATGCGGACGTCGAGAACCTCCAGGGCTCCCCGTTCAACGACTACCTGCTCGGCACGTCGGGGCCCAACCGGCTCGACGGCCTGGGCGGGAACGACCTCCTCGACGGCGGCCTCGGTGCAGACGAACTGCAAGGCGGGCCCGGCATCGACACGATCTCCTACCTGAGCCGCTTCCAGCCGGTCACCGCCTACATCGGCGGTGGCATCGGCACCAGTGGGCAGGCAGGGGAGGGCGACACGATCACCGGCGCGGAGGCGCTGATCGGCGGGTCCGGCAATGACGTGCTGCATGGCTCGGTCGGATCCGACTACCTGGAGGGCGGGCCCGGCGACGACGTCCTCGACGGCCACGAGCTCAACGACCGTCTGGACGGTGGTCTGGGCGCCGACACGATGATCGGTGGGGCCGGCCTCGACTGCGTGCTGTACGACGAACGAACCGCCCCCGTGGTCGCGGCCCTCGGCACCCCGACCGGGAACGGCGAGGCGGGAGAGAACGACGCTCTCGACGACTCCGTCGACTGCGTCGTGGCCGGCTCCGGAGGCAGCATGCTGACCGGCAACGCCAACGACAACCTCCTGATCGGAGGGGCTGGCGATGACGTCCTGATCGGTGGGCTCGGCGGGGACACCCTCGACGGCGGTCCCGGGATCGACACGGTCTCGTACGCCGACCACTCCGCCCCTGTGACGGCAGACCTCGACGGAGTCAAGGACGACGGGCAGGTCGACGAGGACGACCAGATCCAGCCCAACGTCGAGAAGCTCATCGGCGGCTCCGGGCCGGACCGGTTGACCGGCTCGGCCCGCGCCGACGAACTGGACGGAGGACCTGGCGACGACGTGCTCGACGGCGGTGCGGGAGCCGACGTACTACGGGGTGGCGCGGGCACGGACACGGTGACCTATGCCGGTCGGACCGCCCCCGTGACGGTCGTCCTCGACGGCGCCGTCGGTGACGGCGAGGACGGTGAGGGCGACCTGGTCGGCGCTGACGTCGAGAATGTCATCGGTGGCGAGGCGGCCGACCGGCTGATCGGGTCGCCGGGTGCCAACGTCCTGCGCGGTGGCGGCGGCGACGACCTCCTCGACGGCGGTCTGGGTGCCGACCTGTTGTCGGGTGGTCCGGGCGTCGACACGGTCACGTATGCAGGCCGCGTGGCGGGCGTCCAGGTCGACCTGGACGGGGTCGCCGATGACGGGGAGGCGGGAGAGTCGGACAACGTCGGCGTTGACGTGGAGAACCTGGTCGGCGGCTCGGGAGCGGACCGGTTGACCGGCTCCGCCGGGGCGAATTCGCTGTCCGGTGGCGACGGCAACGACGTCCTCGACGGCGGACTGGGCGCGGATGAACTGTCCGGCGGCGCTGGGATCGACACGGTCACCTACGCCAACCGCACCACCTCGCTCGTCGTACGTCTCGACGATGTGGCCGGCGACGGCGCGAAGGGTGAGAGCGACAATGTCCGTTCCGACGTGGAGAACCTGATCGGTGGCCGCAAGCGCGACAAGCTGTTCGGCTCCGCGGCCCCGAACCTCCTCAAGGGCGGCAAAGGTGCCGACGTGCTCAAGGGCAGGGGCGGCAACGACCGCGCCGTCGGCGGCCCCGGTCGCGACACGTGCATCGCCGAGAAGGAGCGCACCTGCGAGGCCTGACCGTGGGCCGTCGGGGTGGTCTGCCGCCAACGGTGTGCGCGGCAGCGTGTCGCCATGCGACGAAGTCGCATCGGGGTCGAGGGGCGGGTCGAGCGGAGCGAGTGCCCGTCCGAGGCCCCGATCGGGCGACACGCTCGCGCCATCCAACGCAGAGAGGGCGGGATTCGAACCCGCGGTAGCTCTCGCTACGACCGCTTTCAAGGCGGTTCCGATCGGCCACTCCGGCACCTCTCCTGGGCCCGTACGACGCAGGCGTCGGCCGGGCTCCGTGGGCCAGTCTAGGAGCCGGCCGATGCCGTCGCTTTGCCCGGTCCTGCGTGGACGGGGTTCAATCCGCCCATGAGCGACACGCAGCCGTCGAGGGTGACCGACTATCGCCTGGCGCCGCCGGTGATGGCGCGGTTCGTGGGCGCCTACCTGGTGCTGTTGGCAGCGGTGTTGCTGGCCGTGACGGCGGCGGTGGCGCTCGCCGACCTGAACGCCGACCTGCTCGTCCTTGCGCTGGGCCTGGGGTTGCTGGGCCTGATCGGCGTGGCGTGGTGGCTGCGGTCGCGGCTGGTCGTCGTACGGCTCACCGAGGCGGGCTACCAGGTCCGGATGATCCGTTCGGCCGGTGCGACCGAGGCGCGCTGGAGCGACGTCGAGGACGCCGTGGCGGCGTCGCCGTCGGGCACCGATTGTGTGGTGCTGCGGCTGCGCGACGGCAGGAGCACGACCATCCCGGTGCAGTTGGTGGCCGGCGACAAGGACGACTTCGCCCGCGACGTACGCGAGCATCTCAAGCGCGCCGCACGCTGACGACGACGGGACTCCATATCCGATCGTCGGACATGGAGTCGCGTGACCTCGGGGCGATTGGGCGCCATCCCGGCGGGCCTTGTAGCCTTGGCCACGCTGTCCGGTGCATGCCGGTCAGCGGGGAGGCGTCGCCTAGTCCGGTCTATGGCGCCGCACTGCTAATGCGGTTTGGGTTTATCGCCCATCGAGGGTTCAAATCCCTCCGCCTCCGCCGACCGAAATCGAGCCCGGTCCCGCTCTGGCGGGGCCGGGCTCGATTCGTGGGGGCTCAGAGGTTTGCCGGCAGCCGATGATGGGTAGTGATGATCGACTCGGGCACGTCCGGGAAGGGACAACTGGCCCTTCCGTCCCCTTGGGAGGCAACGACATGAAGAAATTCGCTCGCAGGTCCGCTCTCGCCCTCGCCGCCACCGTCGCGACGGTCGGGCTCGTCGCCATCGATGCCCCCGCCCACGCCGACACCGGCTGGGGTTGGCGGGTGGTGCCGCATCCCCACGGCGTCCACAGCGCCTCGATCGACGCCGAGTAGGCCGCTTCAGCCGCAGGACGCGACGTCAGTCGCGGGGAGCATCGCCGTCCTTGCCGGCGATCCCCAGCGATCCCATCGTGTAGCCCAGCTGGAAGCGGGTCTCCGCGTCGTACTCGTCCTTGAGCTCGGCCACATAGCCCGCATAGGTCCGGGGGCTGACCCCGAGACGCTTCGCGCTGACGGCGTCGGAGTGACCCTCGATCAGCATGCGGATCGTCATCTGCCGCTGCTCGGAGGCGATCTCCTTCGACACGCCCTGCCCGGCGCTCGAGAACGGTCGCCCGCGGGCGAAGGCACGTTCGAAGACGTCGACCAGATAGGTCACGATCGCCGGCTCGCGGACGACGACAGCGGTCGCCAGGCTGTCGGCGGCGGGGATCAGTGCCACTCGCCGGTCCACGACGATCATCCGATTGAAGAACTCGTCGAGGGTGCGGACTTCGGCACCGTGCTCGGTGACCGTGGCGACGTAGCGGTGGGTTGCGGGATGTCGGCGTGCGCTGTGTTGGTAGAGCGTGCGCATCGTGAGGCCACGTTTGAGCGCCTCGACGTCCCGCACGGCCGCCTCCGCAAGGGTCTTGGCCTCGCGGTTGGCCTGGGGCTGCGCGGTCAGCAACTCCTCCTGCGCCTCACTGACAAGAGTCACGAGATAGGGACTGATCGCCTCGCCGTGCAGGTAGAGGAACGGTCCCGACTCGCTGGCTGCCGGAGAGCGTCGCCAACTCTGGTTGAGTTGGGTGAACGCCGACGCCCATCGCGCCGACTCCTCCAGCAACCGCGCCCCCTCGTTTCCGAGAGGCGCCACCACCCGCGACTGCGCATTGCTCGGCTCGAGTGGGCGCCACGTCTTGCGGGTCGCATCGAGTTGGAGCAGGCCGAGGTCGACCAGCAGGTCGAGCGCACGACGTACGTCGGTCCCGTCGGCGATCTGCGGATCGTCGGCCGCCAACCCCCCGGCCGCGAGGATCTGCTCGTAGAGACCGGTCGCGACGCCCTCGAAGAGCTCCCGGTCCGCGGGCTCGTAGCCGGTCATGGCGCCATGCTTCCACACGCGGCGCGCCCCGGTGTGCGGTGCGCCGACGTCGGTGATTCGGCATCTGTGCGCCGCCTCGGCTATTCTCGTCCGGTCGCCCAGCGACGGGCGCCTGTAGCTCAACGGATAGAGCATCTGACTACGGATCAGAAGGTTTGGGGTTCGAATCCCTACAGGCGCGCAGAGCAACGAAGGCCCCGCTGAAGCGGGGCCTTCCTGCATTTCACTCGCCCCGGCACTGTGCTGCGCTGGGCACTCACCTCGTGCGTGCTGAGCGCGGCACAAGGGCCTCTGCCAGGTCCGGCCGAGTGACGAACTGACCATCTGATCAGCTCAGACGGGAGAGTGTCGCGTGAGCGGGGATGCTCGACGGGTGGAGCGGTTACAGCGTTCGACGACAGCCGCCATTCACTGAACAGTGACTCGTCCACGGCCCCACCATGACGGTGGTCCGCATTCGGCGGATCGTCGTGCGTCTTCGTGGAGTCCTGATGTCTCAGCCTCGACCAATCGGTCCTCGCCCCTGTCCAGCTGTCGTCGCGCTGCGGACCCTCGTCCTCAGCGTCGCGGTCTCCGTCGTCGGGCTCCCGGCCGTGGTCCTGCCGGTGGCCCACGCCGAGGCCGCGCCGACGCCGCTGGTCAGCCAGATCGCTGATGAGCCCATCTCGGTGAGCGCGGCTGAGTTCCGGCGACACCTGTTCGTCGCGGCGGACGCCGCCAGACTCTCCGACCCGACCAACACCGCGGACCTCCTGGCCGAGCGGGTGTTGCAGCACGTGTATGCGCGCGACCCGCAGGCGGATCCTGTCGCCGCGGCCGATGCCGTCCGGAACCTGATCGCTGCGGCCGCGTCCGTCACGGGACCGGCGTTCGACTCCCGGATCGCCAGGACGATGGTCCTCTTCCAGAGCGCAGCCACGACTGACCGAGGTCCCCTCGCGGCCACTCTGCAACGGGCCACCACCGAGTTGGTCAGATTGACGGCGGAGCAGATCGCCGTGGTCACCGCCGGCACCCACGCTGAGAGTGCACTGGGAACCAACGGGGACACGGAGTCGCGCCTCCTGGCCTCCACGACCTTCGCACCGGCGGCGGTCCTGCGCGACAGTGTCACGCTGGCCGACAGGTCCGCCGGCTTCGCCTCGGCCAGGGACCTCGTCTGGAGCAGCGCTACGGGAGCCTCGATCTCAGCGACCACCGCCGACCTCCTGGCCAACGCTCCGAGGCTGGTGGGCAACCACGACGTACAGGCATGGGCGGCACTGCGCGACCAGGCTGGCAACCTGAGCACCACGGGTGCGGCCGTCGCCGGTACGCCGAGCAATCCCGCCGCGAACACCATCGGCGCCACCATGGCTGAACTGGGCGATGCGCTCCGCACCACCGTCCAGGTTGCCGCGGCCAGCACCGGCCCTGGACCGATCGACGAGGCTGTCGCCGAACAGGCCGTCGAGGACGCGCGTGAGCGCCAGACGACCCTCGCGCTGCAGACGGGCTTCCTCACCGGCAGCACGAGCGCGGCCAAGGACATCGTCGACCAGGTCGGTGCCGCGGCCGTTCAAGCGACCCTTCTCGCGATGGCGTTCAACGACTTCGCCAGGGGAGACATCGGCCGCGCCGCACTGTCGGGCAACGCACTCGGCGTGGTGATGACCCTGTTGCCGGCCGCGCTCGAGTGGGCTGGCGTCTTCGGCCCGTCCGGGGAGGACCTCGTGATGACCCAGCTGGACAACATCTCCCAGCAGATGGCTGACTTCCAGAACCACGTGAGCAGCCAGTTCTCCCAGGTGTTCGAGTCCCTCGGACGCGTCTCCGCTCAGCTCGACGACATCTCCCAGAAGCTCGACCGCGCCGTGATCGACATCGAGCAGGCGCGCGTCCAGATCGGCCAGTTGTACGACGGCCTCAGCAGGCTGCAGGGTTCGCTGGACGCGGTGCAGAACAACATCCTGGAGGCGCTGCGCAACGGGACCAACTCGCAGCTGCGGCAGACCATCAACTCGGCGCTGGGCTACGAGGAGCGCAACGGCAGTGCGCTGCCCCTCAACGAGTTCAACAGCGCGGCGGCCTACCTGCACACGTTCGTCACGGTGACGGCCCGGCACAGTCCGGAGTTGAACACCGACACGCCGTCGTTCGACCTCCAGAACGACGCCAACCAATTGAGCACCGGGATCGCCAGCAACGTCCACTTCCTCGACCAGGTGCCGGCGAAGCGGTGGTGGCGCAACGATCGGCTCTCCGGACTCACCGGAGACGCGCCCCAACTCGCCAACATGGACGACTTCGTCCTCGCGTCACGGGCCTACGCGCAACTGATGCTGGAGAACCCGCGTTACGTCAGTGCCGGCTACCGTCGCTGGCTCAGCGACATCCAGCAACAGGGCGTGCCGCTGGCGAATCTCACCTCTGCGATCTCGACGCCGGACACCGTCGAGGGGACACGCAGCACGCTGGTGAACCACCTGATCTGCGAGCGGACGAGCGCCGCCTTCACCCCGACGACCACACCGGCATGCCGGCCGCAGACCGAGGAGACCGCCCCGGTCGACGCGTTGGTCGAGGAGGCCACTGGCCAGCTGATCGGCGCCGTTCCCGGCTTCGACGGCTCCGGCCAGCGCACTCCCAGCTCTCCGCTCACGACCAAGGGAACCGCGACCTTCGATCCCTTCGTGAACAGCTCGGGCGATCGTTCTGATCTCTCCGACCTGTGGCCCACGCTGCCCGGTCGCGACAAGGTCGCGCAGTGCGGCACTGCTGCTGGCGAGACGGCCAGCACGCTCGGCGCGATGGACCGCCCGACGACGCTCACGCCGAATGCTCACGGTGTGCCGCAGGTGTTCCAGTGGGCCGACCGGATGGGGCTGGGCACGTTGAACGTCTGCTACAAGACCACTTCCAAGAAGCTCCAGGTCGACGCGTGCCAGTACGGCGCCGACGGTGACACCGACGGCTGGATCGCGCTGAACGTGACCATCGCACGCCCGGCGAACTGCGCCAACAGCTACTGGCTCAAGAACGACTTCAATCTTCAGACCGGCCGCTACCTGAAGGCGGAGTACCGCTACGACGACATCGCGTTCGTGTGGACGTTCTCGCCCAAGGACGCCCCCGCCACGCCGATCTACGCCCAGAGCGTCGTACGGCGCGGGGCCGCGACCGCCGCCGTCGCGGGTGGGTACAACACGACCGTGGCGGTGCCCCGGGGCGGCTACTCGGCGATTCCCGGCGCCGTCCAGCAGTATTCGGACACCGCCGACTACATCGAGCAGCCGGACGGGAGGTGGAGACTGCACACGGACGCGCGGAGAGCGTCGATGTACACCGCCCTCACCACCCCCGGCGCCGTGCGCAGCGGATGGGGCGACGCGACCACCACCACGTCGGGGGTCGTCGCCTACCAGGCTCACAACGGCACCATCAGTGCCGGCGACCCACTGGACCAGGCCATCGCCGGACTGGATCCGAAGCTCGCAGCCACCAGGTCGAACCTCGACCAAGGAACCCTGGCCGCCCAGGGAGCCATCGACGGCAACCTCGTCAAGCTGCAGGGCGACGTCTACCGAGGGCTCCTGCGCGGTTCCCAGACCTCCGGGAACACGTCCTCCGGGCCGCTCCACGACGCCCTCGTCCGCCTTGACGGAGCCAACGCCATGCTCCGCAGCTTCCTGCAGCTGGGTGCCAGCCGAGCTCTGCGCGATCGCGACCTCACCAGCCTTCCTGGCTCGCTGGCCGGCTCGAAGGAGCTGACCGACGCGATCAGGGCCGAGCTGGCCAAGACGGGTGCTGGGGACACGGGCACGGCCCCGAGTCGGCTCGTGGCCGACGT
This sequence comes from Nocardioides sp., assembly GCA_030145945.1. Taxonomy (GTDB): domain Bacteria; phylum Actinomycetota; class Actinomycetes; order Propionibacteriales; family Nocardioidaceae; genus Nocardioides. The sequence goes on along the minus strand of JASLDK010000084.1, from coordinate 4,985 downwards.
TCTCGACCCGTCGGCCACGGACGCTCTCGACGGACTGTTCCCGCCCCCGTCGAGCCCGTCCGGGCGCGCCAGCGCAGCAGCCGGCCCGAGCTCCACATCGGAGCCGGTGCACCCCGCTCTGCTGGCGACCAACGACCAGCTGACGCTCGCCGCGATCGCCCTGGGCGCGCCAGCGAAGGTCGCTCCGCCCATCACCCCGCCGCCGGTGACCCCGCCACCGGCGACCCCGACCTCGACCGACCCCGCGAAGCTCGCTCTCGGCAGCGCCTGGGTGTCGATGGCGGACGTGGGCAAGCGATACAGGCAGCGTGTCGTCGCGAGCGGCGGGACCACCTACCGCTGGTCTCGGCAGGGCAAGCTGCCCCGCGGCCTGAAGGGCAGGCCGAGCAGGTCCGGGCGTTCCTACGTCATCACGGGGCGTCCGAAGAAGTCCGGCATCTACACCTTCACCCTGACCGTCACCGACAACGCAGGGTTGCCCGTCGTCAAGCGCTATCGGATCTGGGTCCGCTGACCCCGCGCGGGTCAGGGCTCAGTCGTCGAGCGCGTGAACGCGCCGGAGATGCCGCAGCGCGCCCACGGCTCCCTCGCTCGGGTGTGACACCAGACGTGAGACCAGCACCAGCAGCGTCGTGTGCGCCAGCCCTTCAGCGTCCTCGACGCGGCGGCCGACGCACTCGGTGACCGTCGCGAGCAACGGGTCGTCGACCGTCGGTTCGGCCGTCGCGAGCGACACGAGGTAGGGCCTGAGATAGACGAGGTGATCCGCCAGGAACTCCGCCACCTCATCGATCGACGTGAGTTCGTCGGCTGCCGCACCGACGTCGTCGAGGAGTGTCGCCACGACCATCGACGCCTTGCCCTTGAAGTGCGCATAGACGGTCGCCGGGCTGAGATGGCCCCGAAGGGCGATGGTGGCGACGGAGAGCTCGTCGTACGACGTGTGCTTGAGCTGCTCGCGTACGGCGAGCATCGCGAGCTCCCGGGTCTGTTCGGCGCGACGGCCGACCGTGGGAGGTTCGTGGGGGACGAGCCGCAGCTCTGCCATTCGATCGTCCAGATCACGGGGGTCGCCGGGCACGCGCACCATCGCCATCGAGATCGCCGAGGCCTGCTTCGGGAAGGAGGTCTCGGTGGTTGCGGTCGGGTCGGCGGCCTTGCGGAACACCGCGTCGTTCAGCAGTCCGGTGTAGGCACCGACGTACTCGGCGACCGAGAACGGCGGGCACATCTCTCGCTGCCAGAGGCGCAGGAAGTCGGTGATGGCCGCGATCACCCGGGCGTCCTGGGTGCGGACGTGAGCGCTGTAGGAGGACGTCGCCTGCTCGCCGCCGAACGCACACAGTCCGACCCGGAGCCGGTGCTCGGCGTCGTTGAGCAGTCGGGCGAAGTCCTGGGTGTAGTAGTCGGCGGCCGAGACCGACTTCGACGTGGCGTCGTAGGTCGCCGCGGTGCGCGCGGCGACCTCCTCGGCGGACTCCCCATCAGCGTCGTAGATCCGGTCGATCAGCGCGGCGGCGTACTGCTCCACCGACCCGAAGTGGTGGAAGAAGGTTGCCGGGCTGACACCCGCCCGCTTGGCGATCTCGCGGGTGCCGATCGCCCCGACGAGCCCGGCCGCATCGATCTCCTTCAAGGATTCGACACCGGCCTCCAACAGCCGGCGGCGAGTGATCTCGGCGCTGCGTGGGGGCATGGCGCCGAGACTACTGCGGCCGGTGAGGTGCAGGGGGCGAAGTCGATGCAGGGAGCAGCGCGTGAGGTGGGCTACCGGTCCTTCGGCGGGCTGATGGCCGCCACCGGTGCTCGGACCTCCTGGCGTCCGTGTCTCCAGCCGTCGCGGTAGACGAACTCGACGCCGGCCACCTTCACCTCGCCCGGGGCGTCCGTCCTGATCCGGATCAGGACCTGAGCCTTGCGGGCGGCCGTGAGGTGCACGGGCGGTGTGTCCCCAGCGAGGGGGACCAGATCGGTGCAGGACGCGTCGATGTCGTCCTGGAGGATGACGCCGGCCTGATCGGCGCCCTTGCGGGGGATGCAGACGAACAGGTCGATGCTGGCGCTGGCCGTGTTGGACCTGACCATCGGGCGTGCCGTCTCGATCTTCACGTCCGATTCGGGATTGCCGGGCCAGGTCACCCCGAAGTAGGCGCTCTTGCCGACAGGGAGGGGATCGAAGCCCATCGAGGCTCCGCTGTCGGCGAAGGCAGACGGGTGCCGTCGTTCCCACCCGGCCCAGGCCAGACCACCAGCAGCGCAGGCCGCGATCGTGGTCACGACGATGCTCGCGACCACGCCGCGCCGACGTGTCAGGAGCAGGGCACCCGCACCAGCCAGGGCCGCCAGGGCGACACCGCCGAGGGCGTGCGCCTGATCGACGTGCGCATAGGCGGCATGACGGCACCGGGTCGCAATGGCATCGGCATCCGGCGGTGGATCGCCACCAGGGATGTTGGTCGCGCCGTTGAAGACCGTGTCCCACGGCGCGAGGCACGGGTGGGTGTCGTGGCCGTTCCGCGTCTGGGCTCGTACGTCGGGATTGTCCACGAGTCGCAGCGCCGCCAACGCTGCCAGGACGACCGCAAGCAGGAGCAGGGCGGCAGCGGCCCCACGTCGTACCGACATGGCCGGAGCATGGCAGCGCCGGTGCGGAGCCGTCCACCGAACGACGGCGACCGACTCTCAGCGATGGGTCAGAAATGAGCGGCTCGGTTTCTGGTTTCTCGGGACACGGCGCTCGGATTGTGGTTAGCCTCCGGCCAGCAGTCGCGTGTCTCCGGGACGTGCGGCGCTTCGACATGGGGGTCGAATTCATGCCTACGCCTGCCCGCGGACCGATGGTCCGTCTGCTCACCGCAACCCTGACGGCCGCGCTTGCCCTTGCTGGAACGGTCGCGTTCACGACCATCACGGCACCCAGCGCCCACGCGGCGGCCGGGCAGATCACGGGAACGGTCCGGGCGGCCGCCGGATCGACACCGCTCGCCGGGATGACCGTGGTCGCCTACTGCCAGCGGAACGACGCATGGACCGAGTGCGAGACGGCGACCTCAGGCACGGACGGGCGCTACACCCTCGATCTGCCAGCCGACACGTACCGGCTGGGATCCACGAGCGCGGACAACCAGTACGCACCGGCGTACTGGGGCGGAGCCGACCTCGCGAGTGCGTCCAACCTCGCGCCCCCGGCTGCGGGCATCGACCTGGCCATGGCGAAGAACCCCTCGATCACCGGCAAGGTGGTCACGGGCGCATTCCTTCCCGCCGGCGTGAGCGGAGCCAGGGTCTGTCTCTACGTCCAGGTCCAGCACGGTACGACGACAACGTGGGACTGCGTGCGATCCACCACCACGGCGGCCAACGGCACCTACACGCTGTGGACCGCGCCCGGTGCCTATCGCGTGGGCTACAGCGTCGCGGACAACCACCTGCGCGAGATCTTCTACAAGAACGCCGCCACGGTCGGCGCGGGTACGACGATCAACCTGACCGCTGCAGGTCAGGCCGGCGTGAACGTCACGATGGTCGACAACGCGACGGTTTCCGGCAAGGTCACCCAGAGCGCCGGCGGCGCGCCGATCGCTGGGGCCACGGTCCGGATCTATCAATCGGTCCAGCACGGCACCGACTCGACCTGGGACGTCGTGCGGACAGCGACGGCGGACGCTTCCGGTGACTACTCGACCTATCTGGCGCCCGGCACCTACCGCCTCGGCTTCGACAACGCCTGTGCGACGTCGGGTCCGTGTGACCAGACGTTCCGACCTGAGTTCTGGAACGACAAGACCAGCATCACGGCCGCGGACGACGTGGTCGTGGCGAACAGCAAGGTCACCGGCCGCAATGCTGCCCTCGACCGCAACGCGCGGATCACCGGAACCGTGACGGAGGCCGTGGGCGGGGCACCCGTCAAGGGCGCCCAGATCACGGCTCTGGAGCAGGTCACGACCAACGGCGCGACCTCGTGGAAGCCGATCGCCACCGCCAACGCGGACGCGACCGGGAAGTACGCGCTCTTCGCCCCGCCGGGCGTCTATCGGCTCGCGTTCGACGACGGTTGCACCCCGCCGTCCGTGTGCGAGGACGTCTATCAGACCCAGTACTGGGACAAGAAGGCCGACATCGACTCGGCCACGGCCATCACGGTGGTCAGCGCCGCTGAGTTCGCGGAGCGCGACGGCGTGCTCGCCAAGAACGGCCGCATCACCGGCACCGTGACCGCCGTTGGCGGAGCCGGTCTGAAGGGCATCAAGGTCACCGCACTGCGCAAGTCCGGCACTGAGTGGCTGCCCTTCACCCACATCACGACCGGTGCCACGGGCGCCTACTCCCTGCCCGCCGCGCCCGGCACCTATCGGGTCGGATTCGAACAGCCCTGCTCGGGAATGGACTGCCGCTACCTCCCGACGTTCTTCGGCGGCGCCGCGACAGCCGCCGCCGGCACTGACGTGGTGATCACGGGTGATGACGCGACCACCCCGGGCGTGAACGCTGCGCTGAGCGCCGGTTCGCTGATCTCCGGCCGCCTGACCGACGCCGCAGCCGCTCCGGTCGCGGGCGCTGTGGTCACGGCGTACCCCGTAGGCCCGGGCACCGAGATCGCCCACACCTCGTCCGTGCCTGATGGCAGCTATGCACTGCTCGTGCCGAAGGCGGCGTACCGGCTCGGCTTCTCCTCGCCGAGCGGGGCGTTCACGACGGAGTTCTACGACAACCACTTCGTCAAGGCCGACGCGAACGCGATCGACGTGACGAACGCTGACAAGCCGGGTATCGATGCGGTCCTCGGGCTCGAGGTCTTCAACGTCACCGCGCCGTCGGTGGCGGACCCCAGCCCCAAGGTCGGGAAGACCGTCACCGCGTCGCCCGGCACCTGGTCGGTGACGCCGGACGGCCTCGCCTATCGGTGGTTCCAGTCCGGCAAGGCGGAGCCGATCGGCACCGGAAAGGACCTCGTCGTCCCCGCTGGTGCGCTGGGCAAGACG
>JASLDK010000372.1 GCA_030145945.1 Nocardioides sp. | reverse complement strand
GAACGACGGGTGCTGGCGCTCGCATCGCCCCTGGGAAGACTTCTCGGTCACTCCGTGGCTGCCGCGCTGGCCGGTGCTCCCGGCCCCGTCGTCGTCGTCCCCGTGCCCTCACGACCCGCCACCGTCCGTCAACGCGGCCACGACCCGACGCACACGATCACCCGGGTCGCAGCCGGCGCCCTCGGTCGCACCCGCGACCTGCGCGTCGCCCGTCTGCTGCGGCAGCGGCCCGGTGTGGTCGATCAGGCCGGCCTCGACTCCGCCGCTCGGGCCGCCAACCTCGCCGGCTCCATGGCAGCCCCCGCCGACGGCGTACGACGCCTTGCCCGACACGTCCCTCGCGCCCATGTCGTCATCTGCGACGACGTCCTCACCACCGGCGCCACCCTCCGCGAAGCCCAGCGTGCCCTCGAGGCCGCCGGCGTCACCGTCCATGCCGCAGCAGTCGTCGCAGCCACCCGGCGTACGACTCCGCCTGCCGTCGCGACGTCCGACAATCCGGACAAACTGGAAACACACTGAGAAAACGTGGTGAACCCTTTCGCCCTCACCACCAACGGACTAGCGTCTGGTCATGGAGTCCGTCCGGGTCCGTGGTTGCGTCGCTCAGACCGGGCGCGAGCCCGGTCAGGGGCGGCAAGCCGATGCCAGTCGCAGGCGAAACGGTCCACGTAAGCCGGTCCTCGGACCGGTGATCACGGTGCGGCTTAGTCGTCAGTCCTGCCTCGGCCCGGACGTCAGATACGTCCGGACCCGGGAGAGGGCCGGTAGTGGCAACAAGCTGCGGAAGCCCCAGCAGGCGGGTGTGGGGACGAAGACCAGGTCGGCCGGGCGGACTCCTCGATTTTGGTCGAGCGTGTCGCCTGTCGGGCTTGCTGGCTGGACCTCGCTGCGCTCGGCCCGCCCGCTGCGCACGACGAGGCTTCGCCGCGGGCGACACGCTGCCGACCTCGCGGTTGGCCGCCGTAGCGATAGAGGTTCGCTGGCGGCAAGACGCTTCGCCGCGGGCGACACGCTGCCGACCTCGCCGGCCAACCTGAGGGGTGGCGCCCTTCCCTGAGACGTCCTGCCGCACTGTGCAGGCGAACCCGCTGGTAGATCCCTTGGAGGTATCTGATGGATGTTGTGGTCAACGGACGGCACTGCGAGATCTCGGAGCGGTTCCGAGAGCATGCCGCTGAGAAGCTCACCAAGCTGGAGAAGCACGATCACCGGATCATCCGGGTCCATGTGGAGGTGGACTGCGAACCCAACCCCCGCCAGCACGACCAGGCGGTGCACGTCGAGCTGACGGCCTTCTCCAAGGGGCCGGTGATCCGGGCCGAGGCCGCGGCCGACGACAAGATGGGCGCCCTCGATCTGGCGCTCGACAAGATGGCGGCCCAGATGCGCAAGGCCGCCGACCGGCGGCGCGTGCACCGCGGCCGGCGTACCCCCGTCTCGGTCGGCAAGGCACTCTCCGACGTTCCGGTCGAGGCGGACAACGACGAGGTCGAGGACGAGGGCGCCATCGAGCGCCAGGTCGGTCCGATCACCGTCACCGGCGACGGACCGTTGGTCGTGCGGGAGAAGAGCCACCCGGCGAGCCCGATGACCCTCGACCAGGCGCTCTACGAGATGGAACTCGTGGGCCACGACTTCTACCTCTACGTCGACAAGGAGAGCGAGCGGCCGGCGGTCGTCTACCGCCGCCGTGGCTATGACTATGGCGTCATCTCGCTCGACCTGGGGGCGACCGAGGGCTGAGCCGTCGAGGCATGTCGCATCGTGGCCCGGACATCCCTTCGCAAGGGGGGCTGTCCGGGCCACTGCCACTGGTCCATCGGGAGGACATGACATGATGCCGACGTGGCGATTGGCAACCCCCCCGGTGCAACCGGACCGAGAAGCCCAGTGAACGAGCCGGTGCGCGTGGTCGTCGTCGACGACCAGGAGCTTTTCCGGCGGGGGATGACCATGCTCCTCGGCATCGAGGACGGCATCGAGGTCGTCGGTGAGGCCAGCAACGGACGCGACGGAGTCGCGGTCGCCACCGCGACCGTTCCCGACGTGATCCTGCTCGACGTCCGGATGCCCGAACAGACCGGCATCGAGACCTGTGCCGCGCTCAAGGAAGCCGTCCCGATGGCGAAGATCATCATGTTGACGGCCTCCGACGAGGAGGCGGACCTCTACGAAGCGGTCAAGAGCGGCGCATCGGGATACCTGCTCAAGGACTCCTCGATCGAAGAGGTCGCCCAGGGCATCCGGGTCGTCAACGACGGCCAGTCACTGATCAGCCCGTCGATGGCCGCGAAGCTCATCGATGAGTTCAAGACGATGTCCAAGCCGGACCGCACCACCGGTCCAGCGCTCAAGCTGACCGATCGTGAGCTCGAGGTGCTCCGTGCCGTCGCGCGCGGCCTCAGCAACCGCGATGTCGCGACCGAGCTCGCGATCAGCGAGAACACCGTCAAGAACCATGTCCGCAACATCCTCGAGAAGTTGCAGTTGCACTCCCGGGTCGAGGCGGTCATGTACGCCGTGCGCGCGAAGCTCGTGGACTTGGACTAGGCGACCGCTGTCGGCGCCGGCTCCTAGGGTGAGCCCGTGCCCACCACCCAGACGCTCAGCCGTGCCCAGGCACGTCGGGTTGCGCTCGCTGCCCAGGGTTTCCTCGACCCGCCGCACGCCACTCCCACGCTGAGGACCTTCGACCGCACCCTTGCCCGCACGGGCGTGCTGCAGGTCGACAGCGTCAACGTGTTGCAGCGCGCTCATTTCATGCCGCTCTACTCCCGGATGGGTGCCTACGACATCGGGTTGCTGCAGCGCGCGGCGACGGGGCGGGACCGGCGGGTCGTCGAATACTGGGCGCACGTGCAGGCCTTCATGCCGGTCGACCTGTGGCCCGCGATGCGCCCCCGCATGGATCACTACCGCGCACGTCGGGGCAAGTGGTTCACCCTCGAGGAGGGCGACCAGTTGGAGGTCGCGCTGATGGCCGAGATTGCCGAGCGGGGCGCGAGCACGGCTCGCGAGCTCGACGACGGCCTGCCCCGGACCAAGGACCACTGGGGTTGGAACTGGTCACGCACCCGACAGATGCTCGATCACCTCTTCACCACGGGTGACCTGGCGATCGCCGGGCGCAACTCCCAGTTCGAGATCCGCTATGACCTGCCCGAGCGGGTGCTCCCGGCCAGCGTCCTGGACGCGCCGGCACTGAGCGTGGCCGATGCCCATCGCGAGTTGGTACGACGAGCAGCCAGGTCCCACGGCGTCGCGTCCGCCCACTGCCTGGCCGACTACTACCGGATCAAGGTGGGGGAGGCCCGGGTGGCGATCGCAGACCTCGTCGACAGCGGCGAGCTCGAGCCGGTGAGCGTCGAGGGGTGGCGGCGTCCGGCGTACCTCCACCATGAAGCTCGTCAGCCGCGTCGGATCCAGGCGCGCACCCTGTTGAGCCCGTTCGACCCGGTGGTGTGGGAGCGAGACCGGGCCGAGGCGTTGTTCGACTTCTTCTACCGCATCGAGATCTACACGCCGGCGGCACGGCGGGTGCACGGCTACTACGCCCTGCCGTTCCTGCTGGGTGATCGCATCGTCGCGCGTGTCGATCTCAAGGCAGACCGGCCCACCGGACGACTGCGGATGCAGGCGGCCTTCGCCGAAACCGGTGCGCCGAACGACACGGCCGAACAACTCGCCGCAGAGCTTGCGCGACTGGCTGGCTGGCTGGGCCTCGCCGAGATCGTCGTCGCGCCCCGGGGCGACCTCGCCCCTGCCCTGAGCGCGGCGGTCGAAGCCGCCCGATAGGCTCAGGTCGTGACTCAACGCACCCTCGTCCTGCTCAAGCCCGACGCCGTCCGCCGTGGCCTGATTGGCAACGTGCTGTCCCGGTTCGAGGCCAAGGGCCTGAGCATCGTCGCGCTCGAGCACCGGCACATCGACGCGACGATGGCCGACGCGCACTATGCCGAGCACGTCGAGCGCGACTTCTATCCTCCGCTGCGCACCTTCGTCACCAGCGGTCCGCTCGTGGCACTCGTGCTCGAGGGGGACGAGGCGATCGAGGTCGTCCGCGCGATCAACGGAGCGACCGACGGACGCAAGGCCGCCCCCGGCACGATCCGCGGGGACCTCTCCCTCTCCAACCGGGAGAACCTCGTCCACGGCTCCGACTCGCCCGAGTCGGCCGAGCGCGAGATCGCGCTCTGGTTCCCGAACCTCGGACGCGTCGCTGCATGAATCCCCGGCCAGCCGGGGATTCATGCACTGGTTGGGCGTTGCAACCCCTGACAAGTGCATGAACTGCCCGTCCGCTGTGACGGGTGTGACCCCTGAGACCCGCCGCGCCCTACCGGCGTGGCTTCCGGGCTGAGCCCCCCTTCTTCCTTACGCTCGAACGCGGAGGTTGTCGGAGCGTGCGCTCGATGATCTCCCCGGCGTTCTCCTCGGCCTGACCGGGGAGCGGGTCGGCTTCCCCGAAGCGCGCGAACGGAGTGGTCGACCGACCCCTTCGGCGACGTCTTGCGAGGAAGCGTGAGGGCGAACTCCCTGATCGGCCGTGACATGGCCGTCGACCTCGGCACTGCCAACACGCTCGTCTATGTCCGCCGTCGCGGCGTCCTGCTCGACGAGCCGAGCGTCGTCGCGCTCAATGACTCCACCGGCGAGGTGATCGCGGTCGGGCACCAGGCCAAGCAGATGCTGGGGCGTACGCCGGACAACATCACTGCGCTGCGTCCCCTGCGTGACGGGGTGATCGCCGACTTCGAGGCGACCGAGCAGATGCTGCGCTACTTCATCGGGCGCGTGCACAAGAGGCGGTCTTTCGCCAAGCCGCGCATGGTCATCTGTGTGCCGAGCTCGATCACCCCGGTCGAGCAGCGTGCCGTCAAGGAGGCCGGCTACCAGGCCGGCGCCCGCCGGGTCTACGTCGTCGAGGAGCCGATGGCCGCAGCGATCGGCGCGGGCCTGCCGGTGCACGAGGCGACCGGCAACATGATCGTCGATGTCGGCGGTGGCACGACCGAGGTCGCCGTCATCTCCCTCGGCGGCATCGTCACCTCCCTGTCGATCCGCACAGCCGGAGACGATCTCGATCTCGCGATCATCGCGTGGATGAAGAAGGAGCACGGCGTCATGCTCGGCGAACGCACTGCCGAGGACGTCAAGATCACCCTGGGTTCGGCGTTCCCTCGCCCCGGCGAGCCCGCCGGTGAGGTGCGCGGACGCGACATGGTGACCGGCCTGCCGCGCACGGTCGAGGTGACCAGCGCCGACATCCGTCACGCGCTCGAGGAGCCGTTGCACGCCATCGTCGACGCCGTCCGGGTGACCCTCGACCAGACGCCGCCCGAGCTCGCCGGCGACATCATGGACCGCGGCATCGTGCTGACCGGTGGAGGAGCACTGTTGCGCGGCCTGGACGAGCGGATCCGCCACGAGACCGGGATGCCGGTCCACATCGCCGAGGACCCGTTGGTCTCGGTCGCGATGGGTGCCGGTCGGTGCGTCGAGGAGTTCGAGGCATTGCAACAGGTCCTCGTCACGAACCAACGGCGGTTCTGACCCGATGGCCATCGACACCCGCCCACCGACGCAACGGACCAGCCCGGTCCGTCGTACCACCATCTCGCGCGACACCGAACGCGACGGCGGACGCCCCTCGCGCTCGCTGGTCGTCGCGCTCGTGCTGGCGTCAGCGGCGCTCATGGTCGTCGACAAGGCGGGGGGCGACGCATCGCCCGTCGAGCCGGTACGCCGAGCGGTGGGCGAGGTCGTCGGGCCCGTCCAGGCGGGCGTCTCGACCGTGCTGCGGCCGCTGATCGACCTGCCGGACGCGTTGCGCAGCAACGGGTCCCTGCGTTCGGAGGTCGCCAAGCTCAAGAGCGAGAACGCCGACCTGAACAATCGCCTCGCCAAGGCCGGGTACGACGAGCAGCGGCTCGCCGATCTCGAGGGGCTGCGCGCGATCGCCGGCGACATCGGATATGCCCTCGTTCCCGCCCGGGTGATCGCGATCGGCTCGGCCCAGTCGTTCTCGAGCACGGTGACCCTCGACGCCGGCTCCGACCAGGGGCTCGACGCCGACATGACCGTGGTCGCGGCGCAGGGGCTGGTCGGTCGGATCACGTCGGTGACCGCCCACACCGCGACGGTCCTGCTGATCGTCGACGACACGTCCTCGGTCGGCGGCCGGATCGGTGACAACGCCGAGCTCGGTCTGGTGCGTGGACACGGCACGCTCGGCACCGACGACCGACTCGAGCTGGAGCTCAAGGACCACAATGTGGTTCCCCGGGTGGGCCAGCAGATCGTGACCTGGGGGAGCGAGGGTGGCTCGCCCTATGTCGCGGGCGTGCCGATCGGAAAGGTCGCGAAGGTCTTCGAGTCGATGCGGGAGACGTCCTATCGCGCAGAGATCACGCCCAACGTCGACTTCACTGCTCTCGACCTGGTCGGAGTCGTCGTGCCTTCCGGAACGGACCAACGTGTCATCGAGCCCGGGAGCTTGCAGTGAACCGCTCCACTGCGCGCCTGGTCGCCACGCTCGTCGCCGTCTTCGCCGCGCTGCTCCTGCAGGTCACCGTGCTGCCGCACTTCGCATGGAAGATCGGCGGCCTGGGCGTCGTACCCGATCTCGTGCTGTTGGTCGTCGTCGCGACCGCCGTCGCCACCGACACCCGCTTCGCCACGCTGACCGGCTTCTGGGCGGGCCTCCTGCTCGACGTCGCCCCTCCGGCCGATCATCTGGCGGGCAGGTGGGCGCTGGCCCTGATGATCGTCGGCTACGTCGTGGGACGTCTGGTTCACGACAATGCAGGCGACGCGGGCCCGGGCAGTCGCTTCGCTCGTGAAGGGGTACGCCGGGTGCCGCTTTCCCTCGCGCTAGCGGCTGCCGCGGGTGGATCCTTCGTGGGCACGTCGGTCTTCGCGCTGACCGGCGTGGTGCTCGGTGACTCCGGTGCCGGTGTCGGCGACCTGTTGGAGGTGGCCGTCGTGGCTCTGGTCCTCGACGTCCTGGCAGCCCTGCTGGTCGTTCCTGCGACGGTGTGGTTGCACCGACGGATGACGAGCGACGGTCTGCCGCGTCCCACCCAACGAATCCGCGCTCGCGCCTAGGTTCTGTCCTGATGCCCTCTGCCCCCACCTCTGCCTCACACCGCAGCCGGCTGCGGCTGATCGTCATCCAGACGCTGGTGTTCTCGCTGCTGGCGACCCTGGGCGCGCGTCTCTACTACCTGCAGGTGGTCTCCGGTGACCGCTACCAGGGCAAGGCCGCCTCGCAGTCGGTGCGCGAGATCGTGGTGCAACCGCAGCGCGGCCTGGTCGTCGACGCGATGGGGCGCCCGCTGGTGACCAACCGGCTGATCTGGGTCGTGTCGATCGACCGGACCCTGATCGGGAAGATGTCCGCGGCGGACCGCAGTGAGCTGCTCGCGCGCACGTCCGAGGCGATCGGCGTCAAGACCGACAAGATCGCGGCCAAGCTGCTTCTCTGTGGCGACGACGGCGCGATCGCCGGAGAGTGCTGGAACGGCTCGCCCTTCCAGCCGGTTCCGGTCGCCAAGGACGTCAAGGAGGCCGCGGCGCTGCGGATCCTCGAGCAGCCCGAGGACTTCCCGGGCGTGGTGGTCGACCGGCAGAGCGTGCGGCAGTACCCCTCGCCGTACGGCATCAACGCCGCCCACGTGCTCGGCTATCTCAGCCCGATCACCAAGGACGAGCTCGACGCGGCGAAGAAGGACGACGACAGCTCGGTCAACGGTGCCTCCGTCGTCGGACGGGCCGGGGTGGAGAAGGAGTACGACGAGTGGCTGCGCGGGCAGCCCGGCTATGACCAGGTCGCGGTCGACTCCAAGGGCCGGGTCCGTGGGGACGTCTCCGAGCTGCAGGCGCAGCCGGGCGACACGCTGGTGACCTCGCTGGACGCGAAGGTGCAGGGCGTTGTCGAGGAGCAGTTGGCGGCGATGATCGCCAAGCAGCGCGCGACTCGCGACCCCGTGACCAAGCGCAACTTCGTT
>JASLDK010000352.1 GCA_030145945.1 Nocardioides sp. | reverse complement strand
GGCCGCGTTCCGGGTCGAACCGATCGACGGCCTTGATCAGGCCCACGGCGCCCACCTGTACGCCGTCCTCGAAGGCCAGCGTCGAGGAGAATCGCCGGGCCAGGCGCCGGACCAGCGGGAGGTGTGCCTCGATCAGCCGCGAGCGGATCTCGTCGTACTCAGCACTGCTCGGCTCTGCCGCAGCCAGGCGGACGAAGAGTCCGACAACCTGCTCGGGTGCGAGCGGTTCCCCGGCGGAAGCGTCATCCACGAAGGGATTCTGCGCGCGTGCGCGAGAACTCGATGGCGACGTCGCGATCCTGGACCACTTCGACGTCGGGCGCGATGGTGCTCAACACCATCCACGCCAGCGACTCCCGATCCAACGAGGTGCCGCTGTAGCCGGGCACGGACAGGCGCAGACCGACCCGTCCGGGGTCGATGTCGATGTCGACGGCCAGCTCGGCATCGGCATGATGTTCGTCGAGGGCCAGCAACAACGCGGCGGCGTCGTTGACCGCGATCTGCAGCTCCTCGACGTCCTCGTAGGTCAGATCGGCGACCACGGCTGCGGAACGCACCGCCCCGCGCACGATCGCCACGAAGTCGGGGTGCGCCGGAACCGCAACTCTCGCGCGCGACGCCGGCGAGCCCGTACGTCGCCCCGGAAACTGGATCACCGTGTCCGACGCCTCCTCTTCCGTCATGCGTCCTGCTCCGCGGACGAGAAGACGTCGGCGAGGCCAGCGAGCGCGAGGACGCGATCGACCTGTGCAGAGGTGGCGACGATCCGGGTCTCCCGGCCTGCGGCGAGGGCCTGCGATCGGATCTCGAGGAGGCAGCCCACACCGGTCGAGTCGAGGAAGGTGACCTCGCCCAGATCGAGGAGGACCGGATCGTTCCCAGGGCGTGCGAGCACAGGCGCGGCAGCGGAGACCACCTTCGACGCACTGGCGAGGTCGATGTCACCGCCGATCGCGAAGACGTCTCCCCGCTCCGGATCGTGGACGACGCCGGTGCGAACGTCGCAGGAGTGCTCGTCCGTCATGCCGCGCTCCACGCCTCGGACAGTCCGGTGATGCGGAGCACACGCTCGACGCGGTCGGAGCGCTCGCCGACCTTGAAGCTGAGACCGGCCGCTCGCGCCGCGGCATCCAGCTCGACGAGCGCGCCGATCCCGGTGGAGTCGATGAAGGAGACACCCGACATGTCGATCGTGAGCTCACGGCCTGAGTCGAGCTGCTCGCGACCGGCGTCGATCACCCGCTGCCGGGTGACCAGGTCGATGGATCCGGTCAGCACGATCGTCGCCGTGTCGTCATGCGTGTGGGTGGTCATCAGCAGATCCATCAGTTGGACTCCATCGTGGGAAGGGACGTGGTGCGGCCGGGCTCTTGGGGCGTGTGGCCAGTGTCGTCGAGACGGAACCAGACTGTCTTGCCCGGACCGTTCTCCTCGTCGCGAACCCCCCACGCGCCAGCGACTCTCTCGACCATGCGCAGGCCTCTTCCCGAGGAGACCTCCGGTGGGGGCGGCGGGGCGTTGCCGGGCGCGAACGGGTCGCCGTCGTCACCGACGGAAACGGTCAAGTGGTCGGACTCACGCTCGACCTCCAGGTGCAGGCGGGAGCCGCCATGACACACGGCATTGGTGACGATCTCCGATGTCAGCAACACGGCGTCCTCGACCACCTGGGGATCCATGTCGAGCGCGGCACGCCTCACGATGTCGCGAGCATGCGCGATGGCTTCGGCGTCGGAGGGAAGGGGGAACCGCACCTCCCTCACCTCCCTCGACACGCGGGCCACCACTCGGACGATGTGGCGACGTCGATCCGGTTGGCGTCGTCCCCTGGGCACCGCAACTTCAAACAACTTCACTCCGACGTACCCCGATCGCCGAGAAGAAACCCGGGTTCGAGGGCTTCTGCAAGTATGGGATCACCAGCCAACGAGAGAAGGGCCCGCAAGGTGCCAGACCCCATCCAGAAGTGGATCGACCTGCTGCGCGACAACCGCGAGGAGATCCTGCCCCGATGGGTGCACTTCGCCGAGCTCGGGCATGCCAACCGGATGACGACGGCGGAGTTGCGCCAAGACGTCGAGGAGATCTTCGACGCGTTGATGACGGTCGGTGAGACCCAGGCGACCAACAACCGTGACGACCTCGAAGGTCCCGGATTCGACTCGATGCGCTCGCTGCTCGCCGACCTCGGCCGAGCCCGCGCTCGGCAGGGGTTCAGCCCGTCGGAGGCGGCGACCGGCGTTCTCGCGTTGAAGAGGGCCGTGCTCGAGTTGCTGGCTGGCCGGCCCGGACACGACGACTACGAGGCCTTCGCCGCACTCTCCCTGGTCGTCGACGACCTCGCGCTCTACCTGCTCGAGACCTATGCCGCCGCCCGTGAGGTGGTCATCGCCCAGCAGAGTGAGACGCTGTTGGAACTCTCGACCCCGGTGGTGAAGTTGTGGGACGGGATCGTCGCCCTCCCGCTGGTCGGAACCCTCGACTCGGCCCGGACCCAGGTCGTCATGGAGACCCTGCTCCAGGCGCTCGTCGACACCGGCTCGGAGCACGCGATCATCGACATCACCGGCGTGCCTGCCGTTGACACCCAGGTGGCGCAGCACCTCCTCAAGACGGTTCAGGCCGCACGCCTCATCGGCGCCGAGTGCATCATCTCGGGCATCCGCCCGCAGATCGCGCAGACCGTGGTGGCGCTGGGCATCGAGTTCGGTGACATCGAGACCAAGGCGACCCTGGCCGACGCGACACTGCTCGCGATGCGTCGTTCGGGCTTCGACGTGGTCAAGCAATGATCGACCGCATCCCGGTCCTCCAGATCGAGGACATCCTCCTGGTCTCCATCCAGGTGGAACTGCAGGACCACCTGGCCCTGCAGTTGCAGGACGACCTGAGCACCAAGATCGTCCAGACAGGCGCCCGTGGCGTCCTCATCGACATCTCCGGACTCAGCATCGTGGACAGTTTCGTCGGCCGCATGCTGTCGACCACCGCGGCGGTCTCGCAGGTCCTCGACGCTGAGACCGTTGTGGTCGGGATGCAGCCGGCGGTCGCGATCACCCTGGTCGAGCTGGGCCTGTCCCTGGGCGGGGTCCGCACCGCCCTGAGCGTCGATCGCGGCCTGCGTCTCCTGCGCAACAGCATCGCTCCCGCGCGCATGACGATCGGCGGAGTCGATGTTGCCGGACGACGGTAGCCGGATCGAGGTCCCCATCGGCTCCGACTCCGATGTGGTCCGCGTACGCCAGGTCGTGCGCGACGCCGCGACCGCGCTGAACCTCAGTCTCGTGGACCAGACGAAGGTCATCACTGCCGCGAGCGAGCTCGCCCGCAACACGTTGACCTACGGCGGCGGCGGCATCTCCATCATCTGGACCGTGCAGCGCGCGGGCCGCGCCGGTGTCGTCGTGGAGTTCGTCGACGAGGGCCCGGGCATCAGCGACGTCGAGCGTGCCCTGGTCGACGGTTGGACGAGCAGCAACGGGCTGGGCCTCGGCCTCTCCGGCGCGCGACGGCTCGTCGACGAGTTCACCCTGGACACTGCCGTCGGGTCGGGCACTCGCGTCTCCATCACCAAGTGGAAGCGCTGAGTCGCGTGACGCCCCCGAACGAAGAGGCGGCGTACGACGTGTGGTGGCGGGCCGACGACATCGCGGCGGTTCCGGCGATCCGCCGGGCGGCCTGTGCCCTGGCCGTCACGTTGGGCTTCGACGAGGACCGCGTCGGCCAGGTCGGCATCGTTGCCAGCGAGCTCGCCACCAACGTCGTGCGTCATGCCGGCGGTGGAGAGTTGGCGCTACGCGCTTCGACCCACGACGCTACGGGTCCCGAATTGCGCATCCTCGCGATCGACTCGGGTCCGGGGCGCCGCAACATCCGCGCGATGATCGCCGACGGCGAGTCCACCCTCGGCACCCTCGGCATCGGGCTGGGGGCCTGTCGCCGCATCGCGAACCACTTCGAGGTGCAGTCCGAGCCAGGGGTCGGCACGGTGGTCGAGGCGCTGCTCCGTGCCGAGCAGGGCGAGGATGCGTCGGCTCCGGCGGTCTCGTCGCTCACCAAGCCGTTGGTCGGCGGCATGCCGTGCGGCGACGCCACGGCGTACCGCCTGACGCGGGACCGCTGTCTGGTGATGCTCGCCGACGGCCTGGGGCACGGACCACTCGCGGCAGAGGCGTCCCGTCGAGCGGTCGGGGTCTTCCGTACGTCGACGTCCACCGCGCCCGGTCAGCTGATCGACCAGATGCATCGGGAGCTGTCGAGCACCCGGGGTGCGGCGATCTCGATCCTCGCGCTCGACCTGACCACGTCGCAACTGGTGCACGCGGGCGTCGGCAATGTCGCGACGCGACTCATCAAGGCCGGTTCCTCACAGCTGCTGGCCTCGCAGCCCGGGATCGTGGGCCACCGGATGCCTCGCCTGCGCGAGCTCGCCCTGGATGCGAGCGTCTTCGACACCGCAGTCCTGCACAGCGACGGGCTCACCGAGCGCTGGTCGGCCGACCAGATCTCCGGTCCCCTGCAGCACGGGCCGGGAATCGTCGCCGCAGCTCTTCTCCGGTTGGCGAGCGGTCGCGATGATGCAGGAGTGCTGACCTTGAGGATTCGTCGATGAACGCGGCCGAGCCCGGTCGGGAGTCCGCAGGGCGCAGCGTCGCCGAGCTCCACGAGGAGATTGCCGAACTACGCAGCCAACTCGACAACGCCCACGACGAGTTGGAGCGCACGAACCAAGGCGTCGTTGCGCTGTACGCCGAGATCGACGACAAGAACGCCCAGCTCTCCCAGGCCAACGCGGCCAAGACCCGATTCCTGCGCAGCATCAGTCACGAGTTCCGGACCCCGGTCAACTCCATCCTCGGCCTCACCGGCCTCCTCCTGGATCCGCGCCAGCCCGAGCGCCTCAACCCCGAGCAGACCGAGCAGGTCGAGTACGTCCGCGCCAGCGCGACCGACCTGCTGAGCCTGGTCGAGGAGCTGATGGATCTCGCCAAGGCCGAGTCCGGGAGGCTGGAGGCCCAGGTCGAGGAGTTCTCCGTCTCGGACCACCTCTCCGAGTTGCGGGCCGTCATCGAACCCATCCTGAAGGACGGCGTGCGCCTCGAAATCGCGGCGCTGGGAGCGGATCGGGTGCGAACCGACCCGGACCTGTTGCGCCACGTCCTGCGCAACCTGCTCAGCAATGCCGCCAAGTTCACCACCGCCGGATCGGTGACCCTCACCGCCACCGTCGACGACGAACTCGATCAGCTCGAGGTCGTCGTCACCGACACCGGGGTCGGCATCTCGGACGACGACCTTCCCCGCATCTTCGAGGAGTTCTACCAGGCCTCGACCCCGCTGCATGCCGGAGTGCGGGGCACCGGTCTCGGGCTCCCGTTCGCGCAGCTGGTGGCCCGCGCACTCGGCGGCGAGATCCACGCATCGAGCCAGCCAGGTGTGGGCAGCTCCTTCCGGCTGACCATCACCACCGGCGCCCCAGCCGCAGAGCCCACGGATCGCGAGGTGCCGGATGCCTGATCGACTTCCTCAGATCCTGGTGTGTGACGACACCCCCGCCAAGCGCTATGTGCTGAGCAGTTGGCTGCGACGCGACGGGTACGCCGTGATCGAGGCGGAGACGCTCGGCCAGGCCCGGTCGATCCTGGCCGAGCGTTCCATCGAGCTGGCCGTCCTCGATGTTCACCTTCCCGACGGCAGCGGGCTCGACCTGACCCAGCAGCTGAAGCAGGACCCGGAGCGCTCCGGGATCCCGGTCGTCCATGTGTCGGCCATCGCCGTCGACACGATGCACAAGGTCGCCGGTCTCGACGGCGGTGCCGACGCCTACTTCATCGACCCGATCGACCCCGATGAGTTCTTGTCCACGATCCGCGCGCTGCTGCGTTCCTCCGGTGCGCGGCGCGACGCGGAGGCACTGGCCCGACGGCTCAGCCGACTCAACCGAGCGGCGGTCCGACTGAATCTGGCCACCTCACTGGCACGCCTGTCCGACGCCGTTGCCTCCGCGGCGGCGGAGGTCATGGACGCGCCCAGCATCGCGTTCCTGCTCTCCGACGGGGTCGGCCACCGGGCATCCGCCGCACCGGGTGGCGAGGTGGACACCTACGACGAGATCAACGTCGGCACGGCCAGCCGGATGCTCGGCACGATCGACGCCCTGGCCACCGTCGATCGCGGCGAGGCGGAGTGGCGAGTGCTGCTCCCCTCCACGGGGCCCAACCATTGGCGGGTCCGCGTGGTGCAGGTCGGTGACGTGCTCGCGGGCCTGATCGCCGTACCCGTGTCGGCCGTGCAACGCAACGACGACTTCCTCCTCGACCGACTTGCTCAGTTGACCAGCATCGCCCAGGAGAACCTCGAGTCCCTCGAGCGCGAGCATCGCACCGCACTCGTCCTCCAGCGCAGCCTTCTGCCGACGACGCTTCCGGCTCCTCGCGGTGTCCGTATGACTGCCCGCTATCGCGCCTCGGAGCTGAACACGGAGGTCGGCGGTGACTTCTTCGACGCCTTCGAGATCGGCGAGCAGTGTTTCATCGCGATCGGCGACGTGCAGGGCCATTCGCTGGAGGCCGCCGTCGTCATGGCGGAGCTGCGCTACTCGATGCGCGCCTACGCCTACGACGGCTACGGGCCGGCCGAGGTCATGGACCGCATCGACAACGTGCTCGTCCGCAACGAGCCCGGATTCACCGCCACCTCGATCATCGCTCGGGTGGACGCATCCCGACGCTCGATGCAACTCGTCCGAGCCGGCCACACACCTGCCATCCTGATTCGTGGCGATCAAGCACAGATCCTTTCGCCCAAGGGCGTGCTCCTCGGCTTGCGCAGCACGCATGTCGCTCACGAGTACGAACTGCAGCCCGGCGACGTGATCGTCCTGATGACCGACGGCCTGGTCGAACGCCGAGCCGAGCCGCTCGACGAGAGCATCGAGCGCGCAGCCCGCATCGCCGTCGAGCACCGGGCGGACATCGAGGAGCTGGCGGACGAGCTGCTCCGCCGCCGCGCCAGCGACCGCAGCGAGCCCCTCAGCGACGACATCGCCGTGCTGGTCGTGGCCTTCCCCTGACTGCGGGGAACTCCCCTAGAGTCAGGCGCGTGGACCTGCCTGTGATGCCGCCCGTCCTGCCGATGCTGGCCAAGGCCGTCTCCGGCGTGCCCGACCCGAAGAAGTACGACGAGCAGGGGCTCAGCTTCGAGCCCAAGTGGGACGGCTTCCGGTGCATCGTGTTCCGTGACGGCGACGACGTGGAGCTGGCCAGTCGCAACACCAAGCCGCTGACCCGCTACTTCCCCGAGCTCGTCGAGGCGATCAAGGCCGAGTTGCCGGAGCGGTGCGTGCTCGACGGCGAGATCTTCGTGGCACAGGCGGACGCCGACGGCAAGGGGCGGCTGCAGTTCGAGGTGCTGCAGGAGCGGATCCATCCCGCCGCCTCGCGAATCAAGCTCCTCTCCGAGCAGACCCCGGCCGACTTCGTCGCCTTCGACCTACTGGCGTTGGGCGATGAGTCGTACGTCGAGCGTCCGTTCGTCGAGCGCAGGGCGGTGTTGGAGCAGGCGCTCGCCCACCTGAGCTCGCCGGAGGCGACGGTGGGGACCGGTGGACACTGTCACCTGACCCGCACCAGCACCGATCCGGCGGTCGCTGAGGAATGGTTCCACCAGTTCGAGGGCGCGGGTCTGGACGGCGTGGTCGCCAAGCCGCTGAGCGCCGCGTACGCCCCGAACGCCCGCACCATGTTGAAGATCAAGCACGAGCGCACCGCTGACGTCGTCCTCGCCGGCTACCGCGAGCACAAGACGAGCACGCCGGAGAATCCGCTCATCGGAAGCCTGTTGCTCGGGCTCTACCAGGACGGCGAGCTCCAGCACATCGGCGTCAGTGCGAGCTTCACCGCCACGCGCCGCGCCGAGTTGTGGCAGGAGCTCCAGCCCCTCGTCGTACCCATCGACGAGCACCCCTGGGGAAGGTGGCAGGAGTTCCTCACCGCCAACCCGAGTCGCCAGCCCGGCACGCAGAGCCGGTGGAGCAAGGGGAAGGACATGTCGTTCACACCGTTGCGTCCGGAGCG
>JASLDK010000327.1 GCA_030145945.1 Nocardioides sp. | reverse complement strand
ACTCGGCCGACATCAGCATCCACGCGGCGTTCTGACGGCCCATCAGCAACGGGAACAGGTACGACGAAGCCGCCTCCGGTGCGACGCCCAGGCTGGTGAAGGGGCACTTCAGCCGTGCGGTCGTGGACATGAACGCGAGGTCGGCGAAGCCGAGGATCGTCGCTCCGATGCCGAGTCCGAGTCCGTTGACGGCGACGATCAGCGGCTTGGGGAAGTCGACCAGCGCGTCGATGAGTCCGATGAATCCGTGCTTGCCCCGGGGGAAGTCGGGGTTCGTGGCGAGCTGGTGCATCTCGAGGAGATCGGTGCCGGCGCTGAAGGCCCGTCCGGCACCGGTGAGCAGGACCACGGCGATGCCGGGGTCGGCGGCGGCGCTGAGGAGGGCGTCGGCCGTGGCGTCGTACAGCTCCTCGTTGAAGGCATTGAGCGCGTCAGGGCGATCCAGGGTGAGGGTCCGGACCCGGTTCTCGTCGGACACGATCAGCGTCATGGCCTCACGATAGCGAAAACGAGAACGAGTTCTATTTTGTCCCGGACCTTGTCGGGGAGCTGTCGAGCAACGTCCGCAGTCGCTTGAGCCCTCGGTGTCGGGCGACCCGCACCGCGACCGCCGTGATCCCCAGAGCCTCCGCAGTGCTCGCGACGTCCAGGTCGAGCACCTCGAGGCAGGCGATCACGTCGCGTTCGCGTGGGGGCAGGTGGGTCAGCGTGCGGGCGACCCAGTCCTCGGCAGCCTGTCCGTCCTCAGGTCCTGGCGCAGCCAGCGGAGCCTGTGCCGCCAGGACGTCGAGGCCACGGTCGCGGGTGATCTGCCGTCGGGTGGCATTTGCTGTGTGCTTGCGCGCGATGCCGAACAGCCAGCCCCCGAAGTCGGAGCCCGAACCGTGGAAGTCGGCGACCCGCTCGGCAGCGACCAGCCAGGTCGCTGCGGCGATGTCGTCGGGTGCCTCCCCGCCCGGCGTCGCGCGAGCCTTCAGCCAGACGAGCAGCCGGCCGGCGTGAGCGCGATACAACTCGCGCCATGCGTCGGCGTCACCGCGTTTGGCTGCAGTCACGACCTCGTCGTCGGCCCGCACCGGACGTCCTCACCCCACCTGCTCGGGACCGGGTCTGCTCCCGGTCGGGCGGTCCCATTGTTCCGGCAATGTGCTGGAACCGGGACATTTCGACAGGTTCAGTGAGGCTTTCCGTTGCCGTGACCGTTGCCGTTGTTGGTTGTCGGGGGCGTGGCGGGAGGCAGGGTGGCGATGTTGCTGTCGACCTTGAGGCCGGTGCGATCTCCGGAGCCGACGCTGCTGCCGTTGTCGTTGCCGTCATCGCCCGAGGAGTTCGAGCCGACGTCGTTGTTGTCGCCGCCCTTGGGAGGCGAGTTCTTGGGGCCGACGCCGTTGTTGCCCGAGCCGCTCGGCCCGACGCCGTGGTTGCCCGAGCCGTCGTCGTTCTTCTTGCCCGGCTTGTCGTCACGGGTGTCGGAGTTCGCGCCCTCGTCGTGCTTCTTCTTGTGCTTCGACGTGCTCTTGCCGACGGCATGGCCCTTCGGCCCGGTCGGCTTGGCATTGCTGGGGGAGGAGTGGGGGACTCCCGGCAGCCCCGGGGACAGGGGGCTGCCGGGAGAGTTGGAGACGTCGGAGTGTGGGGTTCCGACGTCTCCGGGACCCGGTGCAGGTGCAGGTACGTGCTGGGTGGGGCTGTCGGCTGGGGAGAGTGGGGTCTCCCAACCGGTGGGAATGCCCGCCGCCCAAGCGGCCGTCGCGATGACGGCAACAGAGCCGCCTGCGATGACCATGCGTAGCCCTGCCGACCGGGTCGATCGGGGGTGCACCGGACGGGACGCCGCACTCAGGTGGGCGAGCCTGCCAACGAACGCGTCGTCGGGCTCGAGCGTCGGGATGTCGACGCGGAGCCGGTCGGGACGGCGGTCGTGGGTCATGGCCTGCTTCTGGGTCGGCGGGGTTCGGCGCTGCGGGCAGGCGACATCCGAGCCGCCTGCTCTCAAACCGAACATGTCCCGGGTGTGCGCTGGTGTTACATGCCCTGCAGAATCTTTCGATGCTGTTCCGGCGGTCTCAGTCCGGGCTGTTGATCATGAAGTTCGCCGCGTGCGTGACGTACTCCCAGAACTGGGCGTCCTGCTCCGGCGTCAACTCGACGCTGTCGAGCCCGGCGCGGAAGTGGCTGAGCCAGCGGTCGCGCGCGTCGGTGTCGATGAGGAAGGGAGCGTGGCGCATCCGCAGGCGAGGGTGTCCCCGAGCCTCGGAGTACGTCGTCGGGCCACCCCAGTACTGAACGAGGAAGAGCCGGAAGCGCTCCTCGGCGGGCCCGAGGTCGGCCTCGGGATACATCGGACGCAGTACGTCGTCAGCTGCGACGCCTTCATAGAACTTCGCCACGATGCGACGGATCGTCTCGAATCCGCCGATCTCGTCGTAGAACGTCACCCGGCCATCATCCCTCGTGCGCCTCGGCCTCGGCGCGGCGGTCCTCGCGATGCCAGATCACGCGCTGGGTGAAGGGGATCTCGATGCCTTCGTGGTCGAAGCGCGCCTTGATGCGCTGCCGCAGCGCTCGGGCGACGGCCCACTGCTCCAGCGGGGCGGTCTTGACCATGACCCGCACGGTCACCGACTCGGGCGCGAGCATCTCCACGCCGGTGACCTCCGGCTCCTCGATGATCACGTGGTTGAACTCGTCGTCCTCCCACAAGTCGTGCGCCACCTCGCGCAGCACCCGTTGGACGCGCGCCAGGTCCTCGCCGTACCCGACGCCGACGTCGACCACGGCGCGTGACCAGTTCTGGCTCTTGTTGCCGACCCGGATCACCTGCCCGTTGGGGACGTACCAGACCGTTCCGTTGATGTCGCGGAGTCGGGTCATCCGCAGGGTGACGGCCTCGACGGTGCCGTTCGCGTCGCCGACGTCCACGACATCGCCGACGCCGTACTGGTCCTCGATGAAGATGAAGATGCCGGCCAGGAAGTCCTTGACCAGCGACTGGGCGCCGAAGCCGAGGGCGATGCCGATGATGCCGGCGCTCGCGATGATCGGGGCGATGTCGACGCCCACCTCGCTCAGCACCATGGTGCCGACGACGGCCACCACCGCGAAGGTGATGATGCTGCGCAGGACGCCGGCCATCGTCGCCGCGCGCTGCTTGCGGCGGGCGGTCACCGCGCTCTCGACCCGCTCGGGCAGCACGCCCTTCTCGGCACGTCGGGCGACTCTGTCGACGAGTCGGTGCAACAACCAGCGGACGACGAGACCGAACAGGATCAGGCCGATGATCGCGAGTGGCTTGCCGATGATGATGTCGGACCATTCGGCCAATCGCCGGTTCCCGGTGACGTCCCAGGCCAGGTCGCAGACGGTCTGTCCAGCGGCGCAGGGGCTCTCCATGCGACCAGTGTCCCAAAGGGCCAAGCGGAGCCGATACCATCACCCCCGTGACCAGCACTGTCGTACGCCGCCTGCTCGCCGTGTGTTCCCTCGTCGGGGTGAGCGCCCTGCTCGTCGTCGTGGGCGCGGGCGCCGCGTCCGCCGACACCCCTGAGCCGCGTCCCGGCAACGGTGACGCCAGTTGGGAGCTGAAGCCCGACGTCGACGTGCTGCACGCCTTCCTCTACCTCGGCGGCGTTCCGCTGCTCGTCTTCATCGTGATCACCCTGCTCTACGTCGCCCCTGCGCTTGCCAAGGGCGAGGACCTGAGCCCCCGCGCGCTCGAGCCCGAGAACCAGTGGCTGGGTGGCCCGCGCAAGGCGGCCGGCGAGCTCGCTGCGCCGGACTCCGAGGACTCCAAGGCCGGCGGCGCCGGCGGCAGTTGGTGACCTGAGTCATGGCGATCTCCCTCAACCCTGCCGAGAGCGCTGCTCTCGACGTCACCATCCGCAACGCCGAGCAGCTGTGCCGGGCGGAGATCTCGGTCTTCGTCGGTTCGGCGACAGGCGACCCGCGTGACTTCGCGACCAGCCTGCACAACACGCTCGTGCTTCCTGCGCGCAGCATTCTGATCATGGTGGACCCGGCCCGTCGTGTCGTCGAGTTGGTGACCGGCGGCCACGCGCGCGAGCGGTTCACCGACGACGAGGCCGCGCAGGTCGTTGCCACCATGACCGAGCAGTTCGCCTCGACCGATCTGGCGACGGGCCTCACCAAGGGTCTCGAACTGCTCGGCACCCTCGCCAAGGACTGATTCAGGCGCGAGCCACTCGGGTCGTGCGTCGGTCCGGGTAGAACATCAGCACGACCGCGGCGATCGTGATCAGGACGGTCAGTCCTGCGACGATCCGCAGATAGGTCGGCACGTCGTCGACGATCAGGCCGGGCACCGCCCCGATCGCGTTGAGGGCGAGCAGCACGACCGCGATCCGTCGGGCGACGGCCTTGTCGCCGAGCCAGGACCACAGCAGCAGCACGGTCACCACGACGCTCACGGCGATGCCGAGGACGACGACACCGGCAGGCGGCGTCTCGTCGCCGAACAGCGCGCCGATCGATCCGACGGCGAGAGCGATGCCGAGGATGTGCCCGGCCTTGCGGGGAGTGGTGAGGGTGGTGCTCATGGTCGTGCCTCCTGCTCGGGTGCGGTCCGCCGTACGACGGCTCTTGGTCCGAGTCTGTGGCGCCATCCTTGCCCCTGCGTACGGCGAGTTGTCCACTTCTCCGGGAAGGTTTTCCCTCCCCGCGGGGTAGCCGGATCGCCATGATGGTGGCGTGGCGATCCGCGTGCTGTTGGCAGACGACCACCCGGTGTTGCGCGACGGACTGGCCGCCGTCCTCGGCCGGGTGCCCGGGCTGGAAGTCGTCGGCGAGGCGGCCACGGGAGAGGAAGCTGTCCGTCAGGCGCAGTTGCTCCGCCCCGACGTGGTCCTGATGGACATCCGAATGCCTGGCGTCGACGGCGTTGAAGCCACCCGACGTCTGCGCGTCGCCGTCCCCGACACGGCCGTCCTCGTGTTGACGATGTACGACGACGACGCGACCGTGTTCGCCGCGATGCGGGCCGGTGCGCGGGGCTATCTGCTCAAGGACGCGGACCATGAGGAGATCTCGAACGCGATCCGGTCGGTGGTTGCGGGTCATGCGGTGTTCGGCCCGGGGGTTGCCCAGCGTGCGCTGGACCTCTTCGCCGGATCGCCGAGCGAGCCGACGTCGGCCTACCCGTTCCCGGACCTGACCGACCGTGAGCGCGAGATTCTCGAGCTCCTCGCCGCCGGTCGTGCCACGGGTGACATCGCGCGCGACCTCTACCTGTCACCCAAGACGGTGAGCAACCGGCTCACCTCGGTCTTCGCCAAGTTGGGGGTCGCGGACCGGACGAGTGCAGTGATCAAGGCGCGCAGCGTCGGGCTGGGCGAGGTCGGACGGGGCAAGCAGGACCACGGGGGAGTGCGTCCGTGAATCCCGCCACCACCTCCCTGGTCCTCAGCGGCGGGTTGGTGGTCGTGCTGTCCGTGCGCCTCGCCGTGCGGACCGGAGCCCGCGCGACGGGCGGGCTGCTGGCGTGCGGCGGGGCGGCGCTGATCGCAACTGGGCTGCTCGACGACCCACACACGGTCGACGTCGCTTCGGTGGTCGCGGCCCAGTTCGGCGGACTGGCCGTGCTGGCCTACCCGCGAGTCCCGCGGCGTGACATCGCCACCTGGCTGGCCGCACTCGCCGTGTGCAGCGGCATCGGCTGGGTCCTCGACATGGCGGGTCCGAACGGACTCTCGTTGGCGATGCTGACCTGCCTGCTCGTCCCACTCGCCCAGGTCTGGTGGCGCCTCGAGGCAGGCGAGCCGGCGCGTCCGCTGCTCTGGATGCTGACCGTTGTCATCTCCGTCAGCCTGCTCGGGCTGCTGCTGGTGTTCATCGACCAGTCCGGCCGGATGCCGTGGCTGTTCGCGCTCTACTTCCCCCTGTTCGCGCTGATCCCCGTCGCCGCCGCCGTCGGCGTCACCAGCCCCGACGCGATCGACGTACGCGGCATTGCCTCGGCGCTTGCCGTCAACGTCGCCGCGGGCGTCGGCATCTTCGCCGGATACGGCGTGATCGCGGCGACCTGGGAGGGAGCGAGCGGGCACCCACTCGGCGCCGGTGTCGGAGGTGTCGTGGCACTCGGGTGTGCGGTGCTCTTCGAGCCGCTGCGACGTCAGTTGCGGTTGGTGAGCGACGAGGTGCTGTTCGGCGTACGGCCTGATCCCTTGGCTGCGATGGGACGGGTGGCGCCGGGGATCGGCGACGATCCGGAGTCGGCGTTGGAGAGCGTGCGGGCAGCGTTGGTGTTGCCCTACCTGGCGTTTCGTATGGAGCACCTGCCGGTGGTGGCTGTGGGGGAGCGGGCCGAGCACCACCGTGTGCTGCCCGTCCACCTCGACGCCGAGGAAGCGGGCGAACTGGTGGTGGGGTTGCGGGCGGGTGACCTGCGGCTGCCCGCGGCCGATGCCAAGGTTCTGGCGCTCGCCGGCCCCCTGCTGGCCCAGTCGATGCGCGCGCGGGCCTTGGCTGATCGCCTGCAGGAGGCACGGCAGGCAGCTGCCGGCGTGCGTGAGGAGGAGCGCCTCCGGTTGCGGCGAGACCTGCACGACGGTTTGGGCCCGCGTCTGTCCGGCATCGCCTTCCGTGCCGACGCCGCTCGGTTGAGCCTGGGGGATCCGGAGGACGCTGCCGACCAGTTGTCGCGCGTCCGTGCCGAGGCGGTGGCTGCGATCCGCGAGATCCGCGAGCTCGTCTATGGCATGCGTCCGCCCGCCCTGGACGAGGTCGGTCTGGTGGAGGCGCTCCGCCTGCAGACGGCGGGGATGCGGACGCCGGGCGGTCAGGTGTTGCAGGTGTCGATGGTCGCGGGGGACGTTCCGGTCCTGCCTGCGGCGGTGGAGGTCGCGGCGTACCGGATCGTCGTCGAGGCCCTCCTCAACGCCGCCCGTCACAGCGGCTCCGAATCCGCCACCGTTCGGATGTGCGCCGACAGCGCGGTGTTGTCGGTCGAGGTGCGCGACGGCGGCGCGAGTTCTGGCGGTCCGGCGTGGCGGCCAGGTGTGGGGATCAGTTCGATGCGGGAGCGCGCTGCGGAGCTGGGCGGCACGGTCACCGTGGGGGACGGGACCGTGCGCGCCGAGTTGCCGCTCCAGACCTGACCAGTCGCCGGGCTGTGATGCGGGTTCGGCGCTCGTCCGGTCATCGGCGGTTCCTGGTTGACGTCCGTGCATGCACACGCCGCCGATGACAGCGGATAGGCGACGATCGTGAGCGATCCGCTCAACGCACGTCCTCGGATCCCGCACGATCAGCGCTTCCACGGCTGTCCGGCTCGGAGTCAGGGCGGTCCGGCGGCCGCCCCGACCAATGACCGCTGGCCGCCGGCGCAGCGAGCGCCGACGGCCAGAGCAGCCGAACCAGGTCAGCTCAGCGAGCGTCGAAGGCCTGCGCCGCGAGCGCCCGGGCCACGTCGGCCCGACCCTCCCTGACGTAGCGGATCGCACCGGGGTTGACGGAGTCGGCGTGGGCGGCGAGCCAGGTGTCGACAGTGTCGAGGGTGGCCTGGGTGGCGACGAGGCGCGGGAAGATGAACTCCAGCGCGACTGCCCCCTTGTGGCTGCCGAGCCGCTCCCAGGTGCCGGCGACCTCGGCGAGGTAGCGCTCGACGTACGGCGCGAGCACCTCGGCCTGACCGGACTGCCAGAACGCGAGGACGACGCTGCGCTGCGTCTCGTTGGGCACCGTCGGATCGAGCAGGGCCTGGGTCCAGGCGCGT
Source organism: Nocardioides sp. (assembly GCA_030145945.1). Taxonomy (GTDB): domain Bacteria; phylum Actinomycetota; class Actinomycetes; order Propionibacteriales; family Nocardioidaceae; genus Nocardioides. Next base: position 1,292 of record JASLDK010000327.1, on the reverse strand, counting down.
TCCTTGGCCTCAGCCGTGCCCTGGGCGGCGCGTGCGGCGGCGGACTTCTCCTGACCGGAGATCGTGTTGTCGCCGGTGAGCTCGGCATCGATGCGCGCGTCGTCTGCGCGACCAACCCGGGCGAGGGCAGTGAGCAGCGCCCAGCGCAGGTCCTGGTCGACAGCGAGACCATCGAACACGAGCGATCCGTCGAGGATGCCCTCGACGTCCGCGATCGCAGCATCGCTGGCGGCGGCGGCAGCGAAGGCCCGGGCGAAGGTCAGCTGGTGGTCCGTGCCGGCATCGGCGTCGGCGAGCAGCGACCGCAATCCCTGCTCCCAACGGGCAGCGAGCGACGAGCGGTTCGAAGGAGCGCTGTAGAGCGACACGGCCTGGGCGGCGTACACGGGGATCCGGCTGACGCCCCAGGCGTCGGTCTCCTGACCGACGTTGCCGAGCACGAGCTCGACGAAGTCGGTCGCGGACATCTCGGCGTCGCGGGTCATGTCCCAGGCGGCGCTCCAGATCAGCGCCCGGGCGAGCGAGTCGTCGATGTCCGAGAGGCGCTCGATCGCGGTGGCCTGCGAGCGCTCGTCGAGGCGGATCTTCGCGAAGGCGAGGTCCTCGTCGTTGAGCAGCAGCAGCTCCGGCTGGGGTTTGCCGACCAACTCGGTGAGTGAGGTGAGCGCGCCTTCGACGTCGACCTCGACGTAGTCGGTGCGCACCAGGCGACCCTCGGGTGAGGAGTTGTAGAAGCCGATGCCGACCCGGTGGCGACGCAGGGTCGGGTGGTCGGCGGGCGCGGACTGATCGATCGTGAAGGACGCGTAGGTGCCGTCCTCGGCGAGCTCGAACGAGGGGGAGAGGGTGTTCGTGCCTGCGGTCTGCAACCACTCCTGCGCCCAGCCGGACAACTCACGGCCCGACGCCTTCTCCAGGGCGGAGAGCAGGTCGGAGAACTCGGTGTTGCCGAACGCGTGGTCGTGGAAGTACTGCTTCAACCCCGCCAGGAACGGGTCGAGGCCGACCCATGCGACGAGCTGCTTGAGCACCGCCGCGCCCTTGGCGTAGGTGATCATGTCGAAGTTGACCTCGACCGCGTGCAGGTCGACGTTGTCAGCGGCGATCGGGTGCGTCGAGGGCAACGAATCGGCGCGGTAGCCGGTCTGCTTGCGGGCGTTGGTGAACCCGGTCCAGGCGTCGTCGTACGACGTCGCGAGGGCCTCGGCGTGATAGCAGGCCCACTCGGCGAAGGACTCATTGAGCCACAGGTCGTCCCACCACTTCATGGTGACCAGGTCGCCGAACCACAT
>JASLDK010000324.1 GCA_030145945.1 Nocardioides sp. | reverse complement strand
CCGGCCTCACCACGCTCCAGCACGCGACCGACGACGTCTACACCCACATCGCCTCGGTCGCCGACACGTTGCGGGTCGGAGTCGCCGAGGCGTTCACCGCTGCCGGCGTACCGCACGTCATCCAGTCGACCGGCTCGATGTTCTCGGTGTTCCTCACCGACGAGCCCGTGACGAACTACGCCGAGGCACAGCGCACCAGCGTGCCGGCGTACGGCGCCTTCTTCCACGCGATGCTCGACCAGGGCGTCCACCTGCCGCCGTCGGCGTACGAGGCGTGGTTCGTCTCGTCCTCCCACGACGAGCGTGCTGTCCAGCAGGTGCTCGACGCCCTGCCCGCCGCCGCCCGCGCCGCTGCCCAGGAGCTGTGATGCCCGAACTGCCCGACACGATCGTCCACCTCGTCCGCCACGGCGAGGTCCATAACCCGCAGGGTGTGCTCTACGGCCGCCGTGACGGCTTCCACCTCTCCGACCGCGGCCGCGCGATGGCCGACCGGATCGGTGAGGCGCTGGGCGGCAACGACATCACCTTGATCCGCTCCTCCCCGTTGGAGCGTGCCCAGGAGACGGCCGCGCCGCTCGCCAAGGCGCTCGGCCTCGAGGTCGGCCTCGAGCCGCGGGTGATCGAGTCGGAGAACCGCTTCGAGGGGATGACCTTCGGCAAGGGCAACAACGTGCTCAAGCGCAACCCACTGCTGTGGCGGCACCTCTACAACCCGTTCAAGCCGTCGTGGGGTGAGTCCTACAAGGTCATCGTCGAGCGGATGATGGCGGCGGTCCATGACGCCCGCCGTGACGCGGTGGGTCACGAGGCAGTCCTCGTCTCGCACCAGTTGCCGATCTGGACCACCCGGCTCGCCGCGGAGAAGCGGTCCTTCCTGCACGACCCGCGCAAGCGGCAGTGCACGTTGTGCTCGGTCACCTCGTTTGGGTTCGCGGGGGAGGACCTGGTCGAGATCTCGTACGCCGAGCCGGCGATCGACCTGATCCCGACCGGTGACATCGCGGCGCCGTTCTCCGCGGGTGACGCTCCGGAGGAGAACCGGCCGGAGGGGACGCCCGCCCCATGAGGTCAGTGCTCGTCCGGGTCGCGGCCGTGTCGGCCGCGGTCCTGTTGACCGCCGGCTGCTCCAAGGTCAGCGGTACGGGCGACCTCGACTACATCTCCGGCGACGGTGGTGTGGTGACCGTGAAGGCGAAGGATCGTGGCAAGCCGGTCGACATGAGCGGCAAGACCGTGCAGGGCGAGCCGCTCGACGTGGCAGACCTGCGAGGCAAGGTCGTCGTTCTCAACGTGTGGTGGTCCGGCTGCGGACCGTGCCGCAAGGAGATGCCGATGCTGGTCGAGGCCGAGCAGGAGCTCGACGCCTCCGCTCCCGACACCGTGACCTTCGTCGGCATCAACATCCGCGACCTCGCGCCGGAGAACGCCGCAAGCTTCGAGCGTGACCGCGGCGTGGACTATCCCTCGCTCTACGACCCCGGCAGCGAGACCCTGTCTGCGCTCGGCAAGTACGCCCCGCCGTACGTCCCCGCCACGGTGATCCTCGACAAGCAGGGCCGGGTGGCGGCGCTGATCAATGGGGTGATCCCGTCGAAGACGACGTTGACCACGGTCGTCAAGGACGCGCTCGCCGAGCCGTCGGGGAAGACGGGCGCCTGATGGAGCACTGGTTCACCGAGCAGGCGGGCACCGGCGCGCTCGGCGTGGCGATCCCCGTTGCCGCCATCGCCGGGCTGATCTCCTTCTTCTCCCCGTGTGTGCTCCCGCTCCTTCCGGGCTACCTGTCCTATGCGACGGGGCTCTCGGGTGCCGAGTTGGCCGCGGGTGAGGCGAGTCGTCGTCGCGGCCGGATGCTGCTCGGCTCCGTCCTGTTCGTGCTCGGCTTCGCCGTCGTCTTCGTCCTCTACGGCACTGCCTTCGGGTCGATCGGGCAGAAGCTGCAGCGCTGGGACGACGTTTTCCAGTTCGTGCTCGGGCTGCTGCTGATCGTGCTCGGTCTGGTCTTCGCCGGCGTGCTCTCGTGGTTCCAGAAGGACCTGCGCATCCACAAGGTGCCGGCCGTCGGCATCGGCGCTGCACCGCTGATCGGCGCGCTGTTCGCGATCGGGTGGACGCCCTGCGTCGGCCCGACGTTCGGGGTGATCCTCAACCTGACCTTCGCCGACGGCGCGACGGCGACGCGGGGCGCAGTGCTCGCCTTCTGCTACGCGCTCGGGCTCGGGATCCCGTTCGTGGTCGTTGCGCTCGCCTACAACAAGCTGTCGCGCACCCTCGGTTGGGTACGCCGCCACCAGGTCGCCTTCATGCGGGTCGGCGGCGCCTTCCTGGTCGTGATCGGCGTGCTGATGGTCACCGGTTGGTGGGACCACGTGATCCAGTGGGCGCAGCTGCAGACCCTCGACTTCGGGGAGACGGCTCTGTGACAACTCAGGAACCGGGCGCTCCCGAGACGCCCGAGACTTCGACACGTCGTCCCGGCGAGTTGAACGCCCGCGAGCTCCTGCGCTGGGCCTGGCGTCAGGTCACCTCCATGCGGACGGCGCTCCTCCTGCTCCTGCTGCTCGCGCTCGCCGCCATCCCCGGCTCGGTGATCCCGCAGGCCGACGTCGACTCGCTCGCGGTCACCAAGTGGAAGAGCGAGCACCCCAAGCTGACGCCGGTCTACGAGAAGCTCGACCTGTTCTCGGTCTACAGCTCGCCGTGGTTCTCGGCCGTCTACCTGCTGCTGGTGCTCTCCCTGGTCGGCTGCATCGTGCCGCGGCTGTTCGTCTACTACCGGGCGCTCAGGGCACAGCCGCCCGCGGCACCCCGCAACCTGACCCGCCTGCCGGTGCAGGCGACGTACACCACCGACCAGACGCCGGAGCAGGTGCTCGCGCACGCCCGTGACGTGCTGGGCCGGCGACGTCGCTATCGGATCCGCGCCGCCGAGATTGGCGACGATGCCGTGGCCGCCGAACGCGGCTACCTGCGTGAGGCCGGCAACCTGCTCTTCCACCTGTCCGTGCTGATCGTGCTCGCCGGGTTCGCGATGGGCGGCCTGTGGGGCTACCAGGGCGGCGTGATCATCCCGGTGGGGACGACGTTCAGCAACAACCTCACGCAGTACGACGACTTCAAGCCCGGCAGCCTGTTCCGTCAGGACCAGATGCAGAACTTCCGTTTCAGCGTCGACAAGTTCGACGTCGAGTGGCTCAAGGACGGCCCTCGGTTCGGGCAGGCGCGCAAGTTCGACGCCGACGTCACCTATCGCATCGGCGACGGCGCTGACAAGAAGTA
>JASLDK010000240.1 GCA_030145945.1 Nocardioides sp. | reverse complement strand
CTGGCCGGGTCGGATCAGGTCAGGATGCGGTCCGATCGTCGTTCTGTTGACGGCGTGGATCCGTCGCCAGTAGGCAGCGATCTCCTCGTCGGACGCAGCCGCGGGCAGGTGGCGAGCGGCGATCTTCCACAGCGAGTCGCCGGAGCGGACGGTCACGCTCGTGGCTTCCCGGTCGACCGGGTTCTCCACGGCCCTCCCGCGGGGCTCGCCCGCCCGACCGACGGCGCGGTCCGGCAGTGGAAGGCCGTCGAGGACGCTGCTGGTCAGCGGCGCGTCCGGCGTGCTGATCGTGTCCGCATGGGCCGGGACGACCGTCGCGAGCGCGCCGACCCCGCAGGCGACGAGGATCAGTCGTCGGACGGGCCCGACCGGCGATGGGGTACGCCGGACGCTGCCGTGCCGCCCGATCTCGATGGCCACGCTCGTCGCCGTGGACCAGAGCGCGATCGCCGCGATCGCCGCGCCCAGGGCACAGACCTGGACAAGCAGGTCGGCGAATGCCGGTCCGGGCGTGCGCACCAGCGCGCGCAGGGTGGGGGCGAGTGCGACGCCGAGCGCGCAGGCCGCGGCGGTGACCGTGAGCCAGACCAGGGCGGTGCGGGCGAGCACCTGAGTCGCAAGGAGGTGATTCATCCGAGAACCTTTGTGTTTGCTTACGTTTGCTTAACGATGAATCTGTTTTCGCAAGTTGTCAACGGTTCGTCCTCGGTTTGAAGACCAGCCGTGGGGGCGAGGCTGTCGCCATGGGCTGGGAGGAAGACCTGTTCGCGCTCTTCGACGATCTCGAGGACCAGGCCAGCGCGCTCTACGCGGCTGAGCGCGACCTGGAGCTCGCCGACCGCAGTCGGGCGGAGTACCAGCAGGTCACCCTCGCGGGGCGGTTGATGGCGAGCGTCGGTCAGCCAGTGACCCTGGGCGTGAGCGGGATCGCCACCGTCTCCGGCGTGATTGAGCGCGTCGCGACCGGATGGCTGCTCGTGTCAGCCCACGACCACGACTGGGTCCTCGTGCTCGACGCCGTCACGACCGTCGACGGCGCCTCCGCACGATCGGTCCCCGAGGTCGCCTGGTCGCCGCTCACCCGGCTCGGACTGGCATCAGCCCTCCGCCGCATCGCCGAGGCCGGCGAACGGTGCCTGCTGCACCTGCGCGACGGCACCCGCCACGACGGCATCGTCCGGCGCGTCGGCGCCGACTTCTGCGAGGTCGTGGAGGCTGAGGGTCGACGCACCGTCCTGGTCGCGTTCGGTGCCCTCGCCGCCGCACAGTCACGGGCCTAAAGAGATCGCGCCACGTCGCCGAGCCGCTGTGCGGCTGGCTCCTTTCTCGCGCCCAGCGCTTCGAGCTCGTTCCTCGCTCGGCGCCGGCGCTCGCTACGTCGCCTCGAAGTCGTAGGGCGGACGCTCGCCTGGTGCCAGCGTGGCAACAACGGCGGGCTCGTCCTCCCCGGCGTTGCGGATGGTGTCCTCGAGGTCGTCCAGCTCAGCCATCGCCTCGGCGATGTGCTTGCGGACGATGGCGCGCGGATCGAGGTCGCGCAGCTCGAGGTCGGCATAGGCAGGACCGAGCTCGGTGCGCAGCTCGTCACGGGCATTGTTGGCGAACTTGCGCAGTTCGCGGACCAGCCGACCGGCTTGGCGGGCCAGGTCGGGCAGCTTGTCGGGACCGAAGACGACGACGGCGATGAAGACGATGACGACGAACTCGCCGAAGCCGATGCCGAACACCCGTCCTCCTCTCCGTCAGCCGCAGCAGGTCAGAACTTGTTGGACGGTGTCAGGCCGAGTTGCATGCCGGCCAGCCCGCGACCGCGGCCACCGAGCCGCTCGGCGATCGCCGTCAGGGCCGTGGCCGCCGGAGCGGTCGGGTCGGCGTCGACGATCGGCTTGCCGACGTCCCCGCCCTCACGGAGCGCGACGTCCAGCGGGATCCGGCCCAGCAGCGGTACGTCGTACCCGAAGCGCTCGGACAGCGTCCCCGCGACCCGCTCGCCACCGCCGGTGCCGAAGATCTCGAGCTGATGGTCCTTGCCCTCCTCCGTGCAGTGGGGGCAGGGGAGGTAGCTCATGTTCTCGATGACGCCGACGACCCGCTGGTGCATCATCGAGGCCATCGTGCCGGCCCGCTCGGCCACCTCGGCGGCGGCCTCCTGCGGCGTGGTCACGACGACGACCTCCGCTCCGGGGAGGTGCTGACCGAGCGAGATGGCGACGTCGCCGGTGCCGGGCGGGAGGTCGAGGAGCAGGACGTCGAGGTCGCCCCAGTAGACGTCGGCGAGCATCTGCACGAGTGCCCGGTCGAGCATCGGACCACGCCAGGCGACGACCTGGTCACGGCGCGGCTTGAGCATGCCGATGGAGATCACCGAGACGCCGGAAGCCGTCGGGACGGGCATGATCAGGTCCTCGACCTGGGTCGGTCGGGAGTCGGCCACGCCGAGCATGGCGGGGACCGAGTGGCCGTAGATGTCGGCGTCCACGAGACCGACCTTGCGTCCGGCCTTCGCCAGGGCGATGGCCAGGTTGACGGTGACCGAGGACTTGCCGACACCGCCCTTGCCCGAGGCGATCGCGAACACCTTGGTCAGGGAGCCGGGCTGGGCGAACGGGATCTCCCGCTGCGCCTGGCCACCACGCAGTGTCTCGTGCAGGCCCGAGCGCTGCTCGGAGGTCATCACGCCGAGCTCGACGCTCACGCCGGTGACGCCGGGAACCGCGGTCACCGCTGCCGTCACGTCGCGGGTGATGGTGTCCTTGAGCGGGCAGCCGGCGACGGTCAGCAGCGCCTTGACCTTCACGACCGATCCGCCGTCGCCCGCCGTGATGTCGACCGACTCCACCATGCCCAGCTCGGTGATCGGGCGCTTGATCTCGGGATCGTTGACACCGGCCAGAGCGGTCATGACCTGCTCGACGGACGGGGACTGCTGCGTGCTGCTCACAACCCCCGAGTCTAGGGAGTCCCGCCTGAGGAGTCGTCGGCGCCGTCCCCGTGAGACTCCGCACCCTGCCCGGAGCCGTCCTGCTCGACGGCCTCCTGGGCCCGCTCCTCCTCGCGTTCCTCCGCGCGGCCGTCGAGGTCGGCCAGCAGGGAGCGCAGCTCGGAGCGCAGGAAGTCACGGGTGGCGACCTCGCCGACCGACATCCGCAGCGACGCGACCTCACGAGCGAGGAACTCCATGTCGGCATGTGCTCGGGCGTCGGCCTGCCGGTCCTGCTCCGCGATCACCCGGTCGCGCGCCTCCTGACGGTTCTGCGCCAGCAGGATCAGCGGAGCGGCGTACGACGCCTGCAGGCTGAGCATCAGGGTCAGGAAGATGAACGGATAGGTGTCGAAGCGCAGGTCCTTCGGCACGATCAGGTTCCAGCCGATCCAGATCGTGACGAACAGCGTCATGTAGATCAGGAAGGTCGCCGTGCCCATGAACCGGGCGAACTGCTCGGCGAACACCCCGAAGGCGTCAGCGCGCAGTCGTGGGCGCCAGACCAGTTGGCGGCGCTCGTCGCGAGGCGTGTCGAGCCGTTCGCGGCGTACCTCGTTGGCCTGGCTGCTCATGAATGGCCTCGCCGGGCCCGCTCACGCCAGTTGGCGGGGAGCATGTGGTCGAGCAGGTCGTCGACGGTGACCGCACCGAGCAGCCGTCGGTCCTCGTCGACCACGGGTGCGGCGACCAGGTTGTACGTCGCCAGGTGGGCTGCCACCTCGTCGATGGTCGCTTCGGGCCGCAGCCACTCGAGCGAGTCGTCGAGAGCACCCGCGACCAGCGTCGAGGGGGGTTCGCGCAACAGGCGCTGGATGTGGGCGACGCCCAGGAGCTTGCCCGTGGGGGTCTCGAGCGGCTGACGGCAGACGTAGACGAGCGCGGCCAGAGATGGCGTGAGCTCGGGATTGCGGACGTGCGCGAGCGCGTCGGCGATGGTCGCGTCGGGCCCCAGGATCACCGGCTCGGATGTCATCATCGCGCCGGCCGTGTTCTCGACGTACCCCATCAGGCGCCGGACGTCCTCGGCCTCGTCGGGCTCCATCAGCTCGAGCAGGATCTCGGCCGTCTCGGGGGGCAGGTCGCGGATCAGGTCGGCGGCGTCGTCGGGCGACATCTCCTCGAGCACGTCGGCGGCACGCTCGGCGTCGAGTCCCTTGAGGATCTCCACCTGGTCGTCCTCGGGCATCTCCTCGAGGACGTCGGCCAGGCGTTCGTCGTCGAGGGCCAGGGCGACGGCCGTACGACGATCGGCGGGCAGGTCGTGCAGGATGCTCGCCGCATCGGCGGGGCGCATCTCGTTGAGGGCCGCAACCAGGTGGGTGGCGCCCTGTCGCTCGTCGTTGCGGCTGAGCCCGATGACGTCACGCCACTCGACGACATGGCTCTGCCCGCGACGCCGGAAGCCCTTCGACGCCTCACGCACCGCGACCCGGGACAGCACCCAGTCGCGGGTTCGTGCCGGCTCCATCGCCACGTCGTAGACGGTGCCGACGACACCGCTGTCCTTGATGGTCACGGTCCGGTCGAGCATCTGGCCGATGACGAGGGTCTCGGTGGAGCGCTGCTCGAAGCGCCTCATGTTGAGCAGGCCGGTCGTGTAGACGTGGCCGGCGTCGATGTTGGTGACCCTGGTCATCGGCACGAAGATCCGCCTGCGCCCGAACACCTCGGCGACCATCCCCAGCACGCGTGGCTGGGTGCCCTCGGTGCGCATGGTGACGACCAGGTCGCGGACCTTCCCGACCTGGTCACCCTGGGGGTCGAAGATCGGGAGCCCGACCAGCCTGGCCGCGAAGACGCGGGTGGGGGTGGCGCTCACGTGACCGAACGCTACCGGTCAGCCCGTCAGAGGTTCCACTGGAACGACGCCCCACTCGACAGCCCCTATTGACGGAACCTCTCACTTCATGAACGTCTGCGGGCACGTGGCGCCCGCGCAGTCGCGTGTCTGCAGCCACAGTTGCTTCAGCTCCTGACGTTGCGCCTTGTAACGCGGATCGCCGTACAGGTTGTAGAGCTGGTAGGGGTCGTCGGTGCGGTAGTACATCTCGCCTCGGCCCTTCTTCCCCCGGACGTAGGTCCACGGTCCGACTGCGACTCCGGTGTAGAGCGGGGTCAGGCCACCCTTGACCGGCCAGCCCGAGATGGGGACGACGCGCCGCGTCGCGTCGCTGTCGAGCCATGGCATCACGTCCACGCCGTCGACGTTGCGAGCCATCGTCGCGCCTGCGAGGGCAGCGAAGGTCGGCGCCCAGTCCGCATTGGTGACGGGTGCCTGGGTCGTCGTACCGGCTGGCAGGCCCGGGCCCCGGATGAACATGGGGATGCCGAGTGCATCCAGGAAGTACCAGAGCTTGCCGTAGAGGTTGTGCTCACCGACGAAGAAGCCGTTGTCGGAGGTCACCACGATGTAGGTGTTGTCGAGCTGACCTGTCTTCTTCAGCGTGGTGACCGTGCGGTCGATGGCCCGGTCGACGGCCTGCAACGCCTCGACGCGCTGCTGGCGGGCCTCCCGCAACCCGGCCCGACGCTGCTTCGACCACTTCTGCCGCGCCGCGCGGATGAGTCCCTTGTCACTGGGATCCTTCTCGAACATCTCGGGCGTGGTGTCGAGATCGAGGTCCTTGAAGGTGTCGCGGTCGCGCTTGTCCGGGACGGTGGTCGCGATGCCGTCGGGGTCATCGGACTCGTGCGGGCTGCCGTGGTGGGGCGCCACGTAGTTGACCCACATGTACCAAGGATTGTTGCGGTCGGCGCCCTTGGCGTGCTGCTCGATGAGCCCGTTGGACTGGTCGCTCAACAGGGTCGTCGAATAGGTGTCAAAGTCAGTGACCTTGCCGTCGATCAGCAGTTGTGGGTGTTCGAAGTTGTAGGTCGCGAAGTCGACGGTGGGACGCCAGACGGTCCAGCCCGGCGGTTGGTGGTGCACCTCGGCCTTCGTGTAGCCGTTGAGGTACTTGCCGGTCATCATCGTGTCGTAGCCGGCCTTCTGCAGGCTGACGGGAAGCGTGTCATTGTCGTTGAACGCCTTGTAGCCGCCGCCCTCGCCACTGATCGTGACAGCGCCGTGGTTCCTGGCGTACTGCCCCGTCAGCAGACTCGCCCGCGCGGGAACGCAGATCGGGGTCGGGGCCATGCCGTTCGCGATCGTCACGCCCTGGCCGGCGATGACCTCCTGCAGGTGGGGCATGAACTTCATGTCCTTGAGGGACGCATCGTCCATCGTGATCATCAGCAGGTTGGGCTTGTCAGGTGAGCTCACCGGAGCGGGAGACGCGTCCGGCCCGAGGACGGCGTCCTTCGCGGTCGGTGCCGCCACCGACGGCTGCTCGCTGGGCTTGGCGTACTTCACGACGTCGCGCTTGCCTCCGTCGCCGCCACCCCCCGAGCATGCGGCCAGCACGCTGGCGCTGATGACCGCGGTGGTCGCGATGCGGAGGCGTCCGGGCCTGCTCATCGATCAGCCTTCCTGTCGTCGTGGGTGTCCGCGGCACTGCGGAATCCGAGGTTGGAGGCGGTCGAGTCCGGCGGCGAGGCCGATCGGGCCGAGACCCGATAGCGGTTGCAGTAGGAGTCGTGGCACAGGAACGAGCCACCGCGCATCACTCGGACCGTACCCGAGGCAGGTCCGCGGGGATCACGCCGCGTGCGTGTGGCGTAGGCCGCAGGATCGAACCAGTCCGCGCACCACTCCCACACGTTGCCGACCATCTGGTGCAGCCCGTGACCGTTGGGGGAGTACGCCGTCACCGGCGCGGTCGTCGTCCAGCCGTCCTCGGCGTCGTTGGTCGTCGGGAAGGTGCCCTGGAAGATGTTGCACTGCCAGGAGCCGTCCGGGGAGAGGAGTTCGTCGCCCCACGGGTAGCGCATGGCTTCGAGACCACCGCGCGCAGCGTTCTCCCACTCAGCTTCGGTCGGCAATCTGCGTCCGGCCCAACGCAGGTAGGCGACGGCGTCGTCGTACGACACATGGACGACGGGATGGTCGAGTCGGTCCTCGATGCCCGACCTGGGACCCGCCGGATGGCGCCAGTCGGCACCACGAACGCCGACCCACCACGGCGTCGCAGGTGAATAGCCCAGCACGTCCGAGGCGCCTGCCGCGATGTCGCTGTGGAAGACCGCCGAATAGCCCTCGACCTCGGCGGTCGTGCGGTGCCCGGTCGCCTCGACGAACATGGTGAAGGCGGCGTTGGTGACGGTCGTCGCCGCGATCCGGTACGCCGACAGCTCGACCTCGTGCACGGGACCTTCGCCGTCGCCGGGATAACCGTCACCGAAGTGGTCGCCCAGTCTCGCCCGCCCGCCGGGAATCTCGACCAGGGGGATGGGGTCGCTGCCACGGGCCGTCGGCGTACCGGGTCGGGGAAGAGCGGTGCCGCCGGAGCCGGCAGGCACGCAGCAGGGTCGGGGCGAGATCGGCGAAGACATCGTTCACCAGTGTGACCGATGGGTGATCGCCTACCATTCCGGACGTGGCGGAGGAGAGCGCGGAGGGGCGCGACGAGACGGTCGACGGGTCGGCCGGAGATGCCGGCGACCCCGACGCCGGGAGCACACCCGACCCCACACCCGAACCCGCACGCGACCCTGCGCCTGCCCGCGTTCGCCGACGGAAGGCTGGCGCCTTCTCGTCGCTCGACCTGGTCGTGACGCTGGTGGCCGTGATCGTGGTGCTCGCCGGACTCAGCGTGTCGTTGCTGTTCCCGCCCGACGCCCCGGACCCACAGGTCCCCCACGAGGGACATCGCACGACGGGCCCGGTCACCGTTGCCCAGGGGGCGCCGTCGCCGACGGTGACCGACGCCAGTGGCGTGGTGATCCCGGACCTCGCGGCCGAGGCGGAGCGGCAGTCGTCCCAACTGGTGTGCCAGGCGTTGATCGGCACGGAGGACTTCGTGGCGCTCTCCTACAACATCAAGTCGGCTCGCGCGGGCAGTCTGGACCGCCTGCTGGGCGTCATGCAGCGGTCCCAGGCAACGGTCCTGTTGCTGCAGGAGGTCGACAACCGGCGCCGCAGCACGGGCAGCGTCGACCAGGCCGGGTGGTTCGCCGAGCGGCTCGGCGGCTGGTACGACGCCTTCGGGCAGAACGTGATGTTCGGCGACGGCGCCTACGGCACCGCAGTCGTGTCGAAGTACCCGATCGTGAGCTCACAGAACACGCCGCTGCCCAACCCGAACCGTGCGCAGCCACGCGGGCTCCTGCACGTGGTCATCGACGTCAAGGGGGTCGAGGTCAGCATCTACAGCACGCATCTCGACAACACCTCGGCCAACGGTCGCGCCGCACAGGCGAGTGCCATCTCCAGCATCCTGCAACGGGACCCGCGCCCCAAGATCCTGGGCGGGGACATGAACACCTGGCCCAACTCGGGGCCTGAGCAGACCCTCAACTCCCACCTCACCGACAGTTGGGACGTCGCGGGCAGCGGTGGGGGAGCGACGCACCCGGCCGGTCATCCCCGCACGCGCATCGACTTCCTCTTCTACGGCGGTCCGGACCTCGCCGCGACCAGCGCCCGGGTGCTGTCCGAAGGAGGCTCGGACCACCTTCCGGTGCGGGTCGGCTACACCTTGGGGGGGATCAAGACCGAGAAGTGCAACGGCGGGGACCAGACAACGGCTCGGAAGAAGAAGGCGGACCCCTCCTCCGAGGCGCCGCGCTGAGGCTCGTTGGCCGGCACCGGTATGACCCCGGCCACTTCCCTGCGAATCACGATTCCGGTAGGAGCCCACGGGTATAGTGCCGAGGTCACCGAGCCGGGATCGGCCCGCCTCGGGAGCGTGGGCGAGGAGTCATCGGGTGACCAAGGTGTGGGGGAACTCTGCGGAGTCAGGTCGGATTCGGACGGTTGCGGCGCTCGTCGCCCTGCTGCTCACCGTCGGGCTGCTCGTCGTCGGCCAGGGCAGCCTGATCGCTGCCGACGCCGCGCCCGCCTCCGTCACGGCCGGCGCCGTCGCCGCGAGGAAGGCCCCCGACCCGGCGTACGTCGTGGCGCCGGGCATCACCTTCAACCACCCGTTCAAGGCCAAGAAGCGCGGTGCGATCCAGCGCAAGATCATCGACACGTTGAAGAACGTCGAGGCCGGTCAGACCGTGCGGGTCATGACGTGGAACTTCGACTCTCCGCTGCTGGCCAGCAAGATGATCAAGGCTCACAAGCGTGGTGTGTCCGTGCAGATCATCATGGCCCGCGGCCTCGCCCGATCGCAGGGGATGAACCGTTCCTACGGCGTCCTGCTGCGCGCCCTGAAGAAGGGCAACGAGGAGCGCGCCAAGGAACTGCGCAGCTGGATCCGCACCTGCTCGGCCACCTGCCGCGGCAAGGGCGGGGCCATGCACAGCAAGATGATGCTGGTGAGCCAGTCCGGTGCCAGCCACTGGATCGTCATGCAGGGCTCGGGCAACTTCACCGGTGCCGCCGCGGTCCAGCAGTTCAACGACTGGACCACCGTCACCGAGAACCAGGCCCTCTACGACGGTTGGATGACCATGTGGAACCAGGCGAAGAAGGACAAGAACTTCCCGAGCCTGCAGTTCACGGTCCCGAGCACCACGATCCCCGGCGCCAACATCACCACGATGTTCGCTCCGCACCGCAAGGACGTCGACCCGCCGCTGCGGGTCCTCAACAAGGTGCAGTGCAAGGGCGCGACCAACACCGCCGACGGGCGGACCCAGGTCCGCGTCGCCAACGCCGTGTGGGGTGACGAGCGCGGTGCCCGGATCGCCCAGAAGGTGCGCCAGCTGTGGGCCGACGGCTGTGACGTGCGCGTCGTGTTCATGATGATGTCGGGCAAGATCCGCAGCATCCTCGCTCCGGTCCCGGCGAAGCAGATGGTCTACATCACGGGCGCAACGGCCAACAAGTTCAAGGACCGCTACGTGCACCTCAAGGGGTTGTCGGTGGTCGGCAACCTCGACGGCAACCCGGCTTCCAGCGCCGTCCTATCGAGCAGCGAGAACTGGACCCAGCTCGGCTGGTTCTCCGACGAGCACGACATCATCTTCTGGGACGACCTCGCCATGGCCCAGCAGTACGCCTCCTGGGTGGACATGATCTTCAACACCGCGCCGCGCACGCTGGCCAACTACGTGAACTCCGCCGACCCGGACCCGAAGGTCCGTGTCATGCCGGGCACGCAATACCTCAGCCCGAAGGACTACCCGTTCCACGACCTCGAAGCCGAGTTGAACTGAGTGGCTCAGCGGCTGGTGCTGCACGTCGGCACCATGAAGTCGGGGACCAGCTTCCTGCAGAACGTTCTCGGTGAGAACAAGGCTCAGTTGGCTGAGCAGGGTGTGCTGTTCCCGGGGCGCCGTTGGCGCCGTCAGGTGCGGGCGGTCAAGGAGGTCATCGCCTTCGGGGGGCCCGACCAGCCGCCGATGCCGGTGGACGGGGTCTGGTCGCAGATGGTCGAGGAGATCCGGGCATGGCCCGGCACGGCGGTCATCTCGATGGAATACCTCGCGCCCCGTGACGAGCGCCAGATCCAGCGGATCCGCAAGGCGTTCCCGGGGACCCGGGTCGAGGCGGTCATCACCTGTCGCGCTCTGGCTCGCAACGTGCCTGCCATGTGGCTGGAGTCGGTGCAGAACGGTGGCGTGGTCGGTTGGGA
>JASLDK010000223.1 GCA_030145945.1 Nocardioides sp. | reverse complement strand
CGGAGATCAAGGGCTGATCATGACGTCCACCGTCTCCGTTCCCCACCATGCGCCGGCCCCCGCACTGCGGGGGCCGGCCGCCCGGCCGGCCTCCCGGGCACTGCACCGGCGGGTCTGGCTGCGGCTCACCCTGCTGCTCTCCGCACCGCTGGCATGGATGCTCCTGGTGTACGTCGTCGCGCTGGCGGCCCTGCTCATCACCTCGCTGTGGTCGGTGGACAGCCTCAGCAGCCAGATCGACCGCACGTGGACGCTGGACAACTTCCGCACCCTCTTCGAGAACGAGGTCTATCGCAAGGTCGCCGTCCGCACCGTCGGAGTCGCCCTCGCCGTCACCGTCATCGACGTCGCGATCGCGCTGCCGATCGCGTTCTACATGGCGAAGATCGCCTCGCCCCGCGCCCGACGCATGCTCGTCGTCGCCGTGCTCACCCCGCTGTGGGCGAGCTACCTGGTGAAGGTCTTCGCCTGGCGCGTCGTGCTCTCCGACGGAGGCCTCGCCGAGTGGACCCACATCGGCTCGCCCGGATACGGCCTCACCGCCGTCATCATCGCCCAGTCCTACATCTGGCTGCCCTACGTCATCCTGCCGATCTTCGCCTCGCTCGAGCGCGTCCCCGACTCGCTCCTCGAAGCAGCCGGCGACCTCGGCGCCCCCGCCGGCATGGTCATGCGCACCATCGTCGGACCGCTGCTCATCCCCGGCATCGTCGCCGGCGCGATCTTCAGCTTCTCGCTCACCATGGGCGACTACATCACCGTCAACATCGTCGGCGGCGCCAGCCAGATGCTCGGCAACCTGATCTTCATCAACGCAGGCGCGGCCAACAACCTCCCGCTCGCCGCAGCCATCGCCATGATCCCGATCGTGGTCATGGTCGTGCTGCTCACCGCCATCCGTCGTACCGGCGCCCTCGAGAACCTGTAGGGAGACTCGCGATGACTCTCAGCCCGCTCTCCCGCAAGGTCCTCGCGGCCGTCACCTTCGGCGTGCTCGCGCTGATCTACGTGCCGCTGCTGATCGTGGTGGTCAACTCCGTCAACCCCAGCCAGTCGATGACCTGGCCGCCGAAGGGCGTCACCTTCGACTGGTGGAGTCGGGCCGCCCACAACGGCGGTGCCCGCGAAGCCCTGCTCACCAGCCTGCAGGTCGGCGCGATCGCCACCCTGATCGCGCTCATCCTGGGCACCCTGCTGGCCCTCGCGCTGCAGCGCTACTCGTTCTTCGGCAAGAACTCCGTCAACCTCCTGGTGATCCTGCCGATCGCGCTGCCCGGCGTCGTCACCGGTATCGCCCTCAACAACGGCTTCCGCGGCATCCTCGGCATCGACCTGTCGCTGTGGACCATCGTCATCGCCCACGCCACCTTCTGCATCGTCACCGTCTTCAACAACGTGCAGGCCCGGCTGCGGCGGATGGGCACCAGCCTCGAGGAGGCCTCCGCCGACCTCGGCGCCGGCATCTTCACCACCTTCCGGCTGGTCACCCTGCCGCAACTGCGCTCCGCGCTTCTGGCCGGTGGCATGCTGGCCTTCGCACTGAGTTTCGACGAGATCATCGTGACGACGTTCACCGCGGGCAACGGCGCGACCACCCTGCCGATCTGGATCCTGAACAACATGTTCCGGCCCAACCAGGCACCGGTCGTCAACGTGGTCGCGGTGGTGCTGATCGTGGTCTCGATCATCCCGGTGTGGATCGCCCAGCGACTGTCCTCGGACGTCGAAGGCGTTCGCTGAACCTGGAGGTCGAGGAGGTCGCGCAGCGACCGTCACGAGACCCCCTCCCCGACCGACAACCCCAGGCAAAGGAGCCTCCCCATGACCATCGAGTACGCCGTCCGCAACCCTGCGACCGGAGAGCTGGTCGAGACCTACCCGACCGCCACCGACGCGGACATCGCTGCCGCCATCGACGCCGCCGCGTCGGCGTACTCCTCCTGGGGGCGGACCTCCACCCTCGCCGACCGGGTCGCCGTCATGCGCCGGGTCGCCGAGCTGCACCGCGAGCGCACCCCGGAGCTGGCCGCTGCGATCGTCGAGGAGATGGGCAAGCCGCGCGAGGACGCCGAGGGCGAGGTCGACTTCTCGGCCGGGATCTACGACTTCTACGCCGACAACGCCGAGCGTTTCCTCGCCGACGAGGAGATCAAGCTCGGTGAGGGCGAGGGCACCGCGGTGATCCGGCGCGGGCCCGTCGGGGTGCTGCTCGGCATCATGCCGTGGAACTTCCCCGTCTATCAGATCGCCCGCTTCGCCGGCCCCAACCTGCTCGTCGGCAACACGATCCTGCTCAAGCACGCCCCCCAGTGCCCGCGCTCGGCGGCGCTGCAGGAGCAGATCTTCAAGGACGCCGGCTTCCCCGAGGGCGCCTACGTCAACATCTACGCCACCAACGAGCAGATCGCCGACGTCATCGCCGACCCGCGCATCCAGGGCGTCTCGCTGACCGGCTCCGAGCGTGCCGGCGCCGCCGTCGCCGAGATCGCCGGCCGCAACCTGAAGAAGGTCGTCCTCGAGCTCGGCGGGTCCGACCCGTTCATCGTGCTCTCCTCCGACGACCTCGACGCCACCGTCGACGCCGCCGTCTTCGCGCGGATGGACAACGCCGGCCAGGTCTGCAACGGCGGCAAGCGGTTCGTCGTCGTCGACGAGTTGTACGACGACTTCGTCGGTCGTTTCACCGAGAAGCTGCTCGCCGCCTCCGGCGGATCCCCGCTGTCGTCGACCACCGCGGCCGACAACCTCGAGCGCCAGGTCGGCGAGCTCGTCGCCGGGGGCGCAACGCTGGCCAGCGCGGGTGAGCGCAACGGCGCGTTCTTCCCCAGCGGCGTCCTGTCCGGCGTCACCACGGACAACCCGGCGTACCGCCAGGAGCTGTTCGGCCCCGTCGCCATGGTCTTCCGCGCCGCCGACGAGGACGACGCCGTCCGCATCGCCAACGACACGCCGTACGGCCTCGGCTCCTACGTGTTCTCCACCGACCCGGCCCAGGCCCAGCGGGTCGCCGAGCAGATCGAGGCCGGCATGGTCTTCGTCAACGGCGTCGGCCTCGACGCCGCCGAGCTGCCCTTCGGTGGCGTCAAGCGCTCCGGCTTCGGGCGTGAGCTCGGCCGGTTCGGCATGGAGGAGTTCGTCAACAAGAAGCTCATCCGCACGGCCTGAGGCTCACTCGGCCTGCTCAGGTCGAACCTCAACAGGCGCTGTCACGCACCTGACGAATCTGCTCCCTCTCGGCACCGACGGGGACAGAATCGTCAGGTGCGCTGGCGTATCGGGCCGCCAACAGGTCGGACAGGTCCGGCACGTCCTCGAGGGCGAGTTGGAAGCTGCCGGTGCAGACGTTGTCACGCCACAACGAGAGGACGACGACCTCGGCCTCGGCGTGCCAGCTCACCCGGAGCGCACGTCCGTCGCCGCGGGCGTCGAGGTAGGCAGCGCCCGCGCTGGGTAGCGGCTTGTGGACCCGGCGCATGGCTCATCATGCGCCGGGTCCGGCCGAGTTGTCATGGGTTCTGGGAGATCAGCCCTGCTGCTGCGGCGGGCACAGGCAGAACGGGTGACCGTCCGGGTCGAGCATGATCCGCCACGAGCCGCCGACCTCCGCGGCCGGCTGGTGGTCGGCAACCGTCGCCCCCAGCCCCACCGCGTGGGTGGTGGCGGCCTCCAGGTCGGGGACCCGGAAGTCGAGATGGAACTGCTGCGGATGTGCCTGCCCGGGCCACTCGGGGCGTGCGTAGTCGGCGACGGTCTGGAAGTTGAACTCCTGACCGAGGACGGACGCCGACGCATAGCCGTATTCGGGATAGTCGCCCGTCACCTCCCCGCCGGTGAGGTCGGCATAGAACCGGGCGAGTCCGGCGGCGTCGGCGGAGTCGATGGTGACGGCGATGAGTTCGGTGATGGGAGAGGTCATGTCTCCACCATGCACCCGGGCACCGACATCGGCGAGCGAGTTGTCCGGGGCGTCAGTACCCGACGAGCTTGGGTTTGGCCGTGATGGCCTTCAAGGGTTGGCCGGTGCCATCGATGGTGACGGTGCCGGGGATCGTCTGCCACGGTCCGTCGCCGACCTTGAACCGGCCGGTGTAGGTCGTCGAGAGGGACGGACGATAGTCGCCCTTGAGCAGGTAGTTGTGGGTGACATCGAGGCGCGGGTACGGCGCCCCCGGGATGGTGGTTGTCAGTGACTGCCCGTCGCCGAAGGTCCACGTGTACTCGTTCGGCGTCGCCTCGAGCGTGACGGCCTGGTCGAGCAGGGTGAGCGGCTTGGTCACCGGCTCCGTGGTCGTCGTGTAGAAGTTGGTATCGAAATTCACGAGCGTGACGTGGTCGGGTGGCTCGATCATCAGGACGCCGGGGTCGAGTGGCAGCTCTCCGAAGGCCTTCTGTGCGTCCGCCGCCGTGACCGTCGGTTCGGTGGTCGGGCAGTAAGTACCAGTTGTCACGGTGCCAGCCACGCCGTCCGCGCTGTGGCACATTGCGGTGCCGACAGAGGCAGGGGC
>JASLDK010000129.1 GCA_030145945.1 Nocardioides sp. | reverse complement strand
CCAGCACCTGGTTGACGGTGACGATGCCGGTGCCGCCGATGCCGACCATGAAGACGTTCTGGGTGTCCGTGATGGGCTGGTCGGCGGTGCTGGCGGCCACCGACGGCGGGGTCGGGTACTTCTTCTTCCCGCCCTTGCCCGCCTTGCCCGACGCGGCGGCCCTCGCGGCCTTGCCGCGCTTGGGGGCGGTCTCGATCATCACGAACGACGGGCAGTCGCCGTCGAGGCAGCTGTAGTCGGTGTTGCACGACGTCTGGTCGATCCGCGTCTTGCGGCCGTAGTCGGTGTCGACCGGCTGCACGGACAGGCAGTTGCTCTTCACACCGCAGTCGCCACAGCCCTCGCAGACGGCCTCGTTGATGACGACGCGCTGCGTGCGGGTCGGGAGGGTGCCCCGCTTGCGCTGGCGGCGGGCGTCGGCCGCGCAGTGCTGGTCATAGATCAGCACGGTCACACCGGGGATGTCGCGCAGCATCCGCTGCGCCTCGTCGAGCCGGTCCCGGTCCCACAGCAGGGTGCCGGGGGCGAGGTCGCGCTGGTGGTGCCGCTGGGGGTCGTCGGCGCAGATGATGATCTTCTTGACGCCCTCGGTGTGCAGCTTGTGCGTCACCTGGGGCACGGTCAGCGCACCTTCGGCGTCCTGGGCGCCGGTCATCGCGACGACGTCGTTGTAGAGCAGCTTGTAGGTGATGTTGACCTTCGCTGCGATGCAGGCCTGGACGGCGAGCTGTGCGGAGTGGAAGAAGGTGCCATCGCCGACGTTCTGGAAGGTGTGGGCGGCGTCGGTGAACCAGGCCTGGCCGATCCACTGCGCGCCCTCACCGCCCATCTGGGTCACGCCGGTGACGGCGCTCTCGGGGCGGTCGGAGATGGTGACCATCGCGTGGCAGCCGATCCCGCCGCCGCCCATGGAGCCCTCGGGCAGCACGGTGGAGCGGTTGTGGGGGCAGCCCGAGCAGAAGTACGCCGACCGGCTGACGGGCAGCAGCGGCAGCGAGGTCCGGGGCCGCTGGGGCGGGTTGATGGTGAGCCGGCCCTCGAGCGCGTGGCGCAGGGGAGCGAGCAGTCGACCGGAGGTGAGCTCGCCGTCGGCGGGGATCATCCGCTGCCCGGTGGCGTCCAGCTTCCCGAGGATGCGGGGTGCGTCGGGGGTGCCGTAGAGCAGGTCGCGGATCTGCATCTCCATGAAGGACGTCTTGTCCTCCACGACGATGATCTCGTCGAGTCCCAGGGCGAACCGGTGGATCGCCTCCGGCTCGACCGGGCTCATCATGCCCATCCGCAGGATCCGTACGCCGCCGGCGACCAGCGCCTCGTCGGTCAGTCCGAGGTCCTTGAGCGCCTGGCGCAGCGAGTCGTAGCAGCTGCCGGAGGCGACCAGGCCGAGCGTGGCATCCGGGGCGTCGAGCTCGGTGGCGTTGAGGTTGTTGCGGGCGGCGTACTCGTGGACGAGCGCGGTGCGCGGGCCGACCAGCTCGGCCTCGGCGCCGACGATCATCGCCGGGCGCAGCACGATCGGGCTCTGGGTGTAGGCGTAGGGGTGGCCGTTCCAGTCGATCGTCGCCTGCACCGGCGTGACCTCGAGCTCGGGACCGCCGACGACCCACGCTCCGTCGGCGACATCGGCGACGATCTTGAGAGCGACCACGCAGCCTGACGTACGCGACAGCTCGATGGCATGCAGGCCGAGGGTGACGATCTCGGTGGCGTTGCGCGGGAAGAGGACCGGGATCCCCAGCGCCGCGAGGGACCGCTCGCTGACGGCCGGGACGGTGGAGGACTTCGACGCGGGGTCGTCGCCGACGAGCAGGACGGCGCCGCCGCGGCGGTTGACGCCGTACATGTTGGCGTGACGAAGGGCGTCGGTCGCCCGGTCGACGCCGGGGCCCTTGCCGTACCAGAAGCCCGTGACGCCGTCGAACTTCGAACCAGCGGCGGGGATCTCGATCTGGCTGCCCCACACGGCGGTGGCGGCGAGCTCCTCGTTGAGCCCGGGGACGAAGCGGATGTCGTTGGCCTCGAGGACGTCCGGCATGTCGGCGAGCATCTTGTCGAGGCCGCCGAGCGGGCTGCCCTGGTAGCCCGAGACGAAGGTGGCCGTGCGCAGTCCGCGGCGGCGGTCGAGGGCGCGGTGCTCCACCAGCAGGCGCGCGATCGCCTGGACGCCGGTCAGCAGCACCGGTGGTGAGTCCACGCGGAAGCGGTCCGCGAGGTCATAGGGGGCTGCCGGCTGGGCAGGGCGGTTCAAGAGCTCCGTCACCTTTCCAGCGTCCTCCTGGGTGGGCCAGGTCACAAGGGTTGTCGTGGGGTTTGGCGACGATTCGCAATCGGTACGACGACGCTCGGCCGCCGACGCAACAAAGTCCGTGCCCGACGTACTCTTTGTTGCGTGAGCACTCCAACACTTCTCGACGCCACCGATCGCGAGATCCTCGAGCTGTTGCGCGAGAACGCGCGACGCCCGCTCCGGGAGATCGCCTCTGCGGTCGGGCTGACGGTGGCGCCCGTGCAGCGCCGGATCGCCCGCATGGAGAAGGTCGGCGTGATCGAGCGCTACACCGTCAAGGTCAACCACGGCCGGATCGCGACCGGCATCGAGGCGATGACCGAGCTGCACTTCGCCGACGACGTGGATCTGGCCAAGATCATGGAGTACGTCGCCCAGATCCCGGAGGTCGAGGAGGTGCTCACCCTCGCCGGCGATCCCGACGCCCTCGTCCGGCTCCGGGTCGAGGGTGTCGAGGACCTGCGCCGGATCGTCAGCTCCCTGCGGGCCGGAGCGGCGGTGACGAGCACGAAGACGCTGGTCGTCCTCGAGCAGTGGACCCGCTTCGGCTGAGCCCGTTGTCGCCTCCGCCCAACGGCAAAGGTAAAGAAATTCGGAAAACCGTTGGATCCGGCGGCTCAGCAGACAGCACTTGGTGTGAGGACGTTGCGCACCGCGCTCCTGGATCTGGCCGCTGCCGCGCCCGGATCTCGGGGGAGCGCGGCGCGCACTGTCCTTGCAGGGCGGCGTGACGGTCACGGCAACCGTGGGGGTTGCCGTGACCTGCTCCCGTCGGCGGAGCCATCGCCTTCGGCTCCCGTAGCCTGTCCGCCATGTCGCTGTGGGGAGGTGCGGATGGAGGAGGCTGAGTTCGAGGCGTTCTTCCGCGCGATGTTCCCCAAGCTGGCGCGCTATGCGCAGCGACGCCTCGACCCCGACGCGGCCCAGGACATCGCTGCGGCTGCCTTGAAGCAGGTGTGGATCAAGGATCCGGCGACACCGGTGGACGCGTTGGACGAACGGCGGTTGCAGAGCCTCGCCTACCGGATCGCCGACGGACTGGTCCGCAATGCCCTGCGCAGCGCCCGCAGCCGCCGGGAGCTCACCGACCGACTCGGCACGCTGCCCCCTGACCAGCTCCCCGACGTCGCGGACGAGGTGCTCGACCGCGACGCCATCGAGTGGCCCGGCCCGCTGTCGTTGACCGACCGTGAGGTCCTCAACCTCCTGGTCGACGGCTATCGGGTCGCCGAGATCGCGGTGATCCTCGACTGCTCCCCGGCAGCGGTGAGCATGCGGCTGCACCGGGCCAAGCGCAACGTCCGGCGAATGGTGGCGAGGGAGGTGAAGGACCGATGAAGCACGACGACGAGGACGGCGAGCGGATCGCCGAAGAACTGCGGCAGATGCTCAGGGAGAGGGGCTTCGTGATCCGTGAGCCCGAGCCGTTCACGGAGGGTGACCGCATCCGTGGTGAGGAGGTCCTGCGCGAGATCCTCGCCCTCCCGCGCAATCCTGCGCCGACGAGCATCGACGACCTGATGAAGGAGTACGACGTCTCCGCCAGGCCGATGCGCAGGAGTGTCGTTCGTGGACTCCTCCTTGCCGCGGTCGCGGCTGCCGTCGCCCTCGTCTTCGTGATCGCCCAGCCTCCGCGGACGCTGCCGCCCACCCACGCGGTCACGCCGCCGCTGCTCGCCTTCGACGGTGCCCGGCCGGGCACCGTCCCAGCGCAGGGACGGCCCGCCGCCGGCGTGCTCGATGGACTGGCCGAACGAGTTGCGCACCAGCCGGCGCCGGCTGACCTGCCGGTGCAGCACGTGACGCTCAGTGCCTGGTTCTCCTCCACCGGGGACGACGCCACCGGTGCCTTGAAGAGCGTCCTCGAACCGGTCGAACGGGAGTCCTGGTTCCAACCCGACGCGACCATGCGGGTCCGCGAGCAGCGAGGTCGGCCCTTGGACGCCGATGGTCGTCTCGACCGGATCGCCGGTCTGGTCGGCACCTCGGTCGCCGACGAGTCGTTCGCGAGTCCCGATCCCGGTCCCGGCTACGCCGCCGCTCTGCCGACCGATCCGACCCGGCTGGCCAAGAGATTCGCCAGGATCTACAACCCCGCCGACTGTCCGGCGCGTGGCGAGTGCCTGATCCGCGAGGTCACCGATCTCTACGGCAACTACGTCGTGTCGCCCGAGTTGGCGAGCGCGCTGTGGCGGGTCCTCGCGATGGAGCCGAGCATCACCTATCTCGGCGAGACTCGCGACCGGATCGACCGTCGTGCTGCCGCCTTCACGACGCCGACCGCGGACGGAACGGCCCAGAAGCTGTTGCTGATCTCTCCGGCCACCGGCACCTACCTCGGCGAGGAGGAGATCCTCGTGAAGCCCAACGAGGGCTACGCCTTCAAGCCGCCGGCGGTCGTGACGTTCAGCGCCCTCGTCTCCTCGGCGCGGGTGCCGCTCAGCGACGTCCCTCCGGGTGGCACGAAGTACTGACTTGCTGCTACTCGGCAGCAGATGCGGTCAGGCGGTCGTTCACGCGCTTCGCCGGTCGCGAGTCGATCAGTTCGACGGTGATCTCCCTGCGGGCGAACGCCCAGGCGTCGTCGACACGCACGTAGCGGTCGGCGTACCGCAGATGCCAGACGAGGTCGACCGCCTCCCGACCGTCGGCGACGACGTGATGGGCGACGCAGTTCACCCTGCCTCGCGCCTGGTCGGGGCCGTCGGCCTCGATGAGGTGTCCGGCGAGACCGTGGAAGGTCATCGTGAAGTGCTCGAGCTGCCGCAGTTCTTCGCCGATCGCGTCTGGTCCGACGAGTTCGCGGGTGGGGCCCAGGTGCTTGGGGGGTGCGGGTGTCTTCAGCACGCCGTCGGCGATGAAGAGCCTCGTGACCTGGTCGAACTCGCGTGCGTCGACGTGCAGGGCATAGCGGTTGATCAGCTCCGCGATCAGACGGTGGTCGTGGTCGGTGAGGGTCATGGGCGGATTCTCCTGGGGGCTGCACGCGTCCGAGCGCAACAGTTGGTGGTGGGGGGAGGCGCTACCGGGAATATTGCCCTAGCGTTTGCTTGGTCGTCCACGAGGAGGAATCATGAGCACGTACGTCGTCACCGGCGCCGCTTCCGGCATCGGCGCCGCCACCAAGGAGCGCCTGCAGTCCGACGGGCACCGGGTCATCGGCATCGACCTGCACAGCGCCGACATCGAGGTCGACCTCGGAACCTCAGCGGGTGTCCAGCACGCGGTCACCGCGGTCGGTCAACTGACGGACGCAGTCGACGGCTTCGCTCCGATCGCCGGACTCGCGCCCGCCGGTGACCGGGCCGGACGTCTGCTCGTCGCGGTCAACTACTTCGGTGCGATCGAGTTGCTCGAAGGTTTGCGACCGCTGCTGGCGGCCGGCACCGATCCCTCGGTCGTGCTGCTCAGCTCCAACTCGACGACCACCCAACCGCACTGGCCCACGGAGCTCGCCGAGGCCTGCCTCGCGGGTGACCGGGAAGCCGCCTACGCGATCGCCGACGGCTTCGGCGACTACTCCGCCGTCCAGGCCTACCCGGCCTCGAAGGCCGCGTTGGCCTACTACGCCCGCACCCGGTCTGCGGACTACATCAAGGACGGCATCCGGCTCAACGCCGTCGCTCCGGGCTTCATCGACACCCCGATGACCCAGGCAGGGCGCGAGGATCCGCTCATCGCGCAGGGCATGGACGCCTACGTCGCGTCCATCCCTGCCGGTCGTGGCGGCCGTCCCGAGGAGGTGTCCTCGCTCATCTCCTACCTGCTGGGGCCGGGGTCGACGTACGTCGTCGGTTCCGTTCTGTTCGTCGACGGCGGTCTGGACGCCGCTGCGCGGGGAATGGACTGGCCGACGGTCTGGCGCCCGGCCAGGAGCCCTCACACGCCGTAGCCGCCGTCGATGTCGAGCTTCTGTCCGGTGATGAACCCAGCTCGCTCGCTGGCCAGGAAGGCGACGGCCTCGGCGATGTCGAGCGCCGTCCCGAACCGACGCAGGGGGATGTTGGCTCGCGCGACGTCGAGGGCGCGCTCATCGAGGTCGCCGCTGGCGATGAGCCGCTCGGCCATCCCGTCGGTGAGCATGCCGGGCCCGACGCAGTTGACGCGTACGCCGAAGCGACCCTCCTCCGCCGCGAGGGCGCGGGCCAGTGCCTCGACGGCTGCCTTGGGGGAGGAGGACAGGCCGTCCCGGATCGGGTAGCGCACGGTCGCCGCCGTGGTGACGGCCGTCAACGAGCCGTGGCTCGCGCGCAGCGACGGCAGCACTGCGTGGGCGAGGTTGAAGAAGGCGACGACGTCCTGGTCGATCTGGGTCGCGAACTGCTCGGGCGTGACCTTGGAGAGATGCACCATCGGCACGTGCGGTCCCGCGGCGTGCACGACGGTGCGGATCCGCCCGTGGTCGGCCTCCAGGTCGGCGACAGCCGTGGCGACGGCC
Source organism: Nocardioides sp. (assembly GCA_030145945.1). Taxonomy (GTDB): domain Bacteria; phylum Actinomycetota; class Actinomycetes; order Propionibacteriales; family Nocardioidaceae; genus Nocardioides. The sequence goes on along the minus strand of JASLDK010000129.1, from coordinate 6,537 downwards.
TCCGCGTCGCTCAGCTCGCACGGCGCTGTGCCCAGGACGGCCTCGCCGAGCTCAGCGACCAGCGCCTCCGGTGCGGTACGCCGGTGCAACAGCAGCAGCCGCGCCCCCTCGGCCGCGAGCCGCCGGCAGATCGCCGCGCCGAGGCCACCCGTCGCGCCGGTGACCAGCGTGACGTCGTACCCGGTCATGCGGAGCGCAGATCGGTCTTGAGCACCTTGCCGCTCGCGTTGCGGGGCAGCTCGGTGACGAAGACGACCTCGGCGGGGACCTTGAAGTTGGCGAGCCGCTCCTTGGCCCACCCGATGATCTCCTCGGCGGTGGCGTCGGCACCCGGACGCAGGACGACGTACGCCCGGCCCACCGAGCCCATCCGCGCGTCGTCGATGCCGATCACGGCGCTCTCCATGACGGCGGGATGCGCGGCCAGGGCGTTCTCGACCTCGGCGGGATAGACGTTGAAGCCGCCGACGATGAACATGTCCTTGATCCGGTCGGTGATCTTGAGGCAGCCGTGCTCGTCGAGGCGGCCGACGTCGCCGGTGTGCAGCCAGCCGTCGGGATCGATGGCGGCGGCGGTGGCGTCGGGGTCCTCGAAGTAGCCGAGCATCACGTTGGCGCCGCGCAGCCAGACCTCGCCGTCCTCGCCGACGCCTGCGTCCGCACCGTCGGGGCCGACGACCCGGACCTCGACGCCGGGCACTCCCGGGCCCGTCGTGCCGGCGATGTGGCGCGGGTCCTCGCCGTCACGGGTTCGCGTGGCGACGACGCACTCGGTCAGTCCGTAGGCCTGCGCGACCTCGTCGAACCCGAGCACGTCCAGCATCTGCTCGAACAGCGTCTCGGGGACGCTTGCCGCGCCGGCGATCGAGAACCGCAATGAGGAGAGGTCATAGTCCGCCCGCCGCGGATGGTTGATCAGGGTGATGAAGATCGTCGGCGCGCCCGGGAGCACCGTGATCCCGGCGTCCTGGATCAGCTGCATGAGGCCCTCGGGGTCGAAGGTCAGCACCGGATGCACCGTGGTGCCGGCCGTGAAGGCGGCGATCGCACCGGCCTTGTAGCCGAAGCTGTGGAAGAACGGGTTCACGATGGCGTAGCGGTCGGCCGGGGTCAGGGCGGCGCCGCGGGCCCACACGTCGGCGACTCCGATCGTCTGGGCGTGCGAGCTCATCACGCCCTTCGGCACGCCGGTCGTGCCCGAGGTGAACAGGATGTCGGCGACCGTGTCGGGCGTGACGTCGGCGGCCAGCGCCGCGATCTCGTCGGGACGGACCGCCGACCCGCCGGCCAGGAAGTCCGTCCACGCCTGCGTCCCCGGCCGTCCCGCCGCGTTGAGGTCCACGGTCGCGCGCAGGTGCGGCAGCCCGTCCTCGCCCGCGGCCTCGCCGAGCATCACCGAATAGTCCGTGCCGAGGAAGCCGTCGCACACCACCAGGACGCTCGCCCGCGAGCGCTGCAGGACGACCAGGGCCTCATGACCCTTGTAGCGCGTGTTGAGCGGCACGACGGACGCGCCGATCTGCTGCGCGCCGAGCAGCGCGACCAGGTACTCCGCCCGGTTGGGCGCCCAGATCGCCACCCGATCGCCCGGATCGACCCCGAGGGTGCGATAGCCGCGGGCGGCCTCGACGACGGCGGCGCGCAGCCCGGCGTACGTGATGGTCGTGGCGCCGTCGACGATCGCCGGGTGGTCGCCGTGGATCGCCGCGGCGTGCTCCAGCAGTGCGGGCATGGTGGTGGCGGTCATCGGCGTCTCCGGAGTTCAAAAAACCAAGTGCTTGTTAGGTACCCTAGGTCCGATCCTAGGACGGATCCGAGGAGAGGACGAGCACGTGGCCACTGACAGGGGCTCGAACGGCAAGGGCGGCAACGCGGCGGGTTCGGCACGTCGCACCCAACTGCTGGCCATCGCCGCGCAGATGTTCGCCACCCGCGGATACACCCAGACGACGGTGCGTGACATCGCCGACGAGGCGGGGATCCTCTCAGGCAGTCTCTACCACCACTTCGCCTCCAAGGAGGCGATGCTGACCGAGATCCTGCGCGAGTTCATGGACACGCTGCTGACCCAGTTCCGCGCGATCGCCGACACCGCCGAGAGCCCCCGCGCTGCGCTCGACGGCCTGGTTCGCAGCTCCTTCGAGACCATCCACCGCACACCTCATGCGGTTGCGCTCTACCAGAACGAGGCGACCTTCCTCGGCACGGCACCGGAGTTCGCGTTCGTCACCGAGGCCAGCCGCAAGGTCGAGAAGGTGTGGCTCGACGTGCTCCAGGCGGGCATCGACTCCGGCGACTTCCGGGCCGGTCTCGAGCCGACCACGACCTATCGCTTCATCCGTGACGGAGTGTGGTCGAGCGTGCGCTGGTACAACCCACGCGGCCGACTGCAGCACGGCACGCTGGCCGACCAGTACCTCGAACTCCTCGACGGCGGGCTGCTGCGGCGCTGAGGTCGTCGAGGTCGTGGGCGACGCCGCCGGCGGTCCTCAGGTGGTGGAGGTGAGGATCTCGATCACGGCCGCCGGATCGGTCGTCGGGTTCACGAACGCCAGCCGGAGCACGGTCTCGCCGCGCCACCGCGTCGGGACGCAGAGGATCCGTCCGGCGTGGGACAGGTCGTCGGACCAGGACTGGTACTGCTCCGGCGTCCAGCCCGGTCGGTCGAAGAGCAGCACCGACAGGTCGGGCTCGGTCAGCAACCGCAGCGTCGAGCTGGCCCGGATCGCGTCCGCGACCTCGTGGGTGATCGCCAGCGTCCGCTCCACCGCCGCCGCATAGCGCTCCGTCCCGTGCACGGCGAGGCTGAACCAGAACGGCAGCCCGCGCACCCGCCGCGAGAGGTGCACGGCGAGGTCGGTGGGGTTCCACACCTCGCGGTCGATGTGGTCGAGGTAGGACGCGTGCTGGCTGTGCGCGGCGCGCGCCAGGTCGGGGTCACGGTAGACGAGGGCACAGCAGTCATAGGGGGCGAAGAGCCACTTGTGCGGGTCGACGATGAAGCTGTCCGCCCGCTCGATCCCGTCGAACCGCGGACGGGCCGACGGAGCGGCGAGACCCGCGCCGCCGTAGGCGCCGTCGACGTGCAGCCAGATGCCGAACTCCTCGCACACGTCGGCGATGTCGGACAGGTCGTCGATCAGGCCGGCGTTGGTGGTCCCGGCCGAGGCGACGACCGCGAACACGCCGGGTTCGTCGGCGATCGCGGCCCGGAGCGCAGCGCCCGTCATCTGGCCGCGCTCACCCTCGGGGACCTCCACCACGTCGACGTCCATCACTCGCGCATCGGACAGGATCGAGGAGTGGGCGCCGGTGGTGCAGGCGATCTTCCAGCCGCCCTCGGGCCGGGAGCCTCGCCTGGCCAGGGCCGCGTGTCGTGCTGCGACCAGCGCGGAGAGGTTGCCCGACGTGCCCCCCGAGACGAAGCAGCCGCCGGCCTCCTCGGGCCAGCCCAGCAGCGACACCAGCCAGGCGATCGCCTCGTTCTCCGCGAAGATCGCGCCCGCGCCCGCCTCCCACGTGCCGCCGAAGATGTTGTAGCTCGAGACCACGGCGTCGAAGGCCAGCGCTGCCCGGGTGGGTGCCGCGGGGATGTAGGCCAGGTTGAGCGGGTCGTCCTGCGCCCGGGTCGCCGGGGCGATCACGTCCTGGAACACCTCGAACGCGCGGTCCAGGCCGATGCCCGCCCGGCTGATCGTCGTACCGGCTGCGGCCCGGAGCTCGGAGATCGGGCGGGCGGTGGTCTTGGGGTCGGAGGGGCTGGCGATCCGGGTCGCGGCCAGGCGTACGGCGGCCGCGGCGATCGCGGACTCGTCGCCCCAGATGTCGGTGACGGTCATGGACGGAGGACAGCAGGTCGGCAGCTGGAGGGGCAACCTGACCATGTGGAGGTGATCAGAATGCTCGGTTCTGCCACCTTCGATCCGCTGTGAATGAGCAGACTGTCTACATTGGTCAGATGCTCACGTTGGACCAGGTCGACCTCGCCCTGCTGACCGCGCTCACCACCCATCCCCGGGCCGGCGACCTGGAGCTGTCGCGCCTGACGCAGGTCGCGCGCGCCACGGTCCAGAGCCGCCTGCGGCGGATGACCGAGGCGGGGGTGATCGCCGACTGGGACCCTTCCATCGACGTCGCCGCCGCCGGTTTCGAGGTGCAGGCCTATGTCACTCTCGAGATCGCCCAGGGCGCGCTCGACGAGGTCGCCGCCGACCTGGCCGACATCCCGCAGGTGCTCGAGGCGCACGTGACGACCGGATCCTCCGACGTCCTGTGCCGGGTCGCGACCCGCTCCCACCCCGAGTTGCAGGCGACCCTGGTCCGCATCGACCAGTCACGCTCGGTGGTCCGCTCGACCAGCGTCATGGTGCTGTCCACGCTGATCGAACCGCGGGTCCTCCCGCTGTTGGCCAGCACCGACGCGGCGCCCAGCCGCCGGGCGCCCGCCTACCGCAGCCAGCCCTGACGGGCCGAAGCTGAGGCCCGGCTCAGCCCATCCGACACCGGCTTGCCGCCAGACAACCGTGACCGGAGGAGTGGCCAACCGCGGGTCGGCAGCGTGTCGCCCGCGCGGAGCGCGTCGGGCGGAGCCGGCGGGTCGAAGCGAAGCGAGTGCCCGGGGCGAGGCCCGACAAGGCGACACGCTCGACCAAAACAAAACTGGAAAGCCGCCGCAAGCGTCTCGGGTCACTTGCGGCGGCTGGCAGCAGCATGCCAGATCGGAGCGTGCCGTGTCATCCGATTGAAAGAAAAACTTTCCGGTGACCTCCCTGGGGAGGTCACTTGAAGTAGAGGGCGCCCTTGAAGTCGGCGTTCATGTAGTTGATGATCCGCGTCAGCTTCCGATCCGGAACCGCGGCGGTGGAGGTTCCGACGGTCACCATGGCGATGTTGCCGTAGACGCTCGACACCCAGCGGCCGTTGGTCCCGCCCGCGCGCGTGCTGTCGGCGGAGAGGGAGAGGTCCTTGTCCGTCAACGTCTTCTGGGCCGCGGTCGCGCGTCGCTGGTCCTCGAACACCAGGAACAGCTGGGTGATCCTCGCCTTGCCGCCGAACGCGTCATAGATGAACTGCACGGCATGGGAGCAGCGCTGCCGGGTCAGCACCCCGCTCTTCTCCACCGGAGCGCAACTCGCGTGGTCGACCGATCGCACGAGCGTGGCGCGGAAGGCGACGTCGCCCAGTCGGAAGTCCCAGTCGCCCGGGTAGTCCGAGGCCTTCACGTCGTTGTGGATGTCATCATCCGTGTCGTCGGTCGGGGCGTACGGCGCGGTGAGGCCGGTGCTCGGATCCTCGCCCGGACTCTCGCTGCCGTCGGGAGTCGGTCTGCCGTCGGGAGTGGTGGTGGTGGTCGCGGACGAGCCGGGCGAGGTGCTCGGGCTGCTGGTCGTCGTAGGGGCTGACGCGGCCTTCTCGTCGCTGCCGTTCTCGTCATTCGCGCGGACGACGAGGAAGGTGGCGAGTGCGACGCCGCCGATCAGGACCACGACGAGCCCGACGATCGCGACGACCAGTCCGGGACGCCGGCGGGGCGGCGGTGGCGGCACCGGCATGCCGTACGGCGTCCACGCCGGCGGCGGACCGAGAGGTGGACCGGTCGGCGGGGGTGGGGGAAATGTCACGTGGTCGGCGTACCCCATCAGGCCCTCGACGAACCGCCATCCATGGTTTCGATCGATCAAAAACCCGAGGCCGTGAATCGGCTGTCAAATCCGGGGTGCGCGCCGATGTGCGCGAACGCAAAACGGGTGTCATGGTGGCTGCAACGCGGACGACGGTGTCCACTGATCACACGATGCGAACCCCGGGCAACGCTCGGGTGAGTGCGGGCTGCAAGTCCGTGCTGCTGACTTGGACCGAAAGGCTGGCGAAGCAAATGGTTGATGTGGAGCGGACGCTCGACGAGGCGGGTCTCACCAACCCCCACGTCCGTGAATACGTCGCACACTGGGCCAACATCACGGGCGCGGAGTGGATCGAGGTCGTCTCGGCGTCCGACGACGCACGCCTCATCCAGGAGTGCCTCGACGCAGGCGAGCTGCTGCCCGCCGGCGAAGGCCTCTACTACTCGCGCTCCTACTACAAGGACACCGCGCGCGCCGAGGAGCGCACCATCGTCGCCACCTCCAACGAGGCCGACAAGGGCGTCTACAACAACTGGAAGCCCGCCGCCGAGATGAAGCCGCTGGTCACCGACCTGATGACCGGCGCCTCCGCGGGCAAGACGATGTACGTCATCCCCTACCTCATGTCGCCCAAGGGCTCCCCGGTCGAGAAGTTCGCGGCCGGCGTCGAGCTGACCGACAACCGCAACGTCGTGCTGCAGATGATCCGCATGTCGCGCGTGGGTGTCGAGTACGTCAACGACCTCGGCGACTCGTTCGTCAAGGCCGTGCACGTCACCGGCGACCTGGAGAACCTCGGCCAGGGCACGCCCGACGACAAGCGCTACTTCGTGACCGTTGCCGACGAGCGCACGATCCTGCACCACGGTTCGTCGTACGGCGGCAACGCGCTGCTCGGCAAGATCGCCCACGG
>JASLDK010000058.1 GCA_030145945.1 Nocardioides sp. | reverse complement strand
CACCGAGGCCTTCAAGAAGGGTGTCGGCAACGTGCTGCTGACCTATGAGAACGAGGCGATCCTCGCCAAGCAGAACGGCGAGAACCTCGACTACATCGTTCCCAGCCACTCCTTCCTCATCGAGAACCCGGGCGCGGTCCTCAAGAACGCCAAGCCGGTCGCCTCGAAGTGGCTCGACTTCCTGCTGAGCGACCAGGGCCAGACCGCGTTCGTGAAGAAGGGCTTCCGCCCCGTCGGCAACCTCGACATCTCCGGCATCACCGTCGACGGCGCCAACGACCCGAGCAACCCCTTCCCCGTCCCGGCCTCGCTGAGCACCGCCGCCGACCTCGGCGGCTGGAGCGCCATCAACGCCGAGTGGTTCGGCAAGGACGGCGTCAAGCTGCGCTTCGACAAGCTGTACGCCGAGGCAACGAAGCAGTGACGGACACCCTCGAGAAGCCCGCAGGGCCGGTTCCCTCAGGGGACCGGCCCTCGGGTCGTGTCAGGCGCCGCACGGTCAGTCCGTCCGGCCGCTTCCCGCTGACTCCTGCCTCCGGGATCGGCCTCGGCGTCGCGCTGGTGTGGTTCAGCGTGCTCGTGCTGATCCCGTTGGCTGCGGTGATCGGCGCCGCCGCGGCCGGTGGCTGGGGTGCCTTCTGGAACACGCTGACCGATGCGCCGACCTTCGCCGCACTCCGCCTGACCGTGGTCGAGGCACTGGCCGTGACCGTGGTCAACGCGGTCGTCGGGACGGTCGTCGCGTGGGTCCTGGTGCGCGACCACTTCTTCGGGAAGCGGATCCTCGACGTCGTCATCGACATCCCGTTCGCGCTGCCGACGATCGTCGCCGGTCTGGTCCTGTTGAGCCTCTGGGGGCCCAACAGCCCCGTCGGGGTCAACATCGTCAACACCCGTCAGGGCATCTTCCTCGCCCTGCTGTTCGTGACCCTCCCGTTCGTGGTCCGTACCGTGCAGCCGGTCCTGATCGAGCTCGACGCCGACGTCGAGGAGGCCGCAGCGTCCCTCGGGGCGTCGCGGTTCACGACGTTCCGACGGGTGATCCTGCCCAGCCTGGTGCCCGCCATCGCCGCCGGCTCCTCGCTCGGGTTCGCCCGGGCGATCAGCGAGTTCGGGTCGCTGGTGCTGATCTCCGGCAACACGCCGTACCGCACCGAGGTCGCCTCGCTGAAGATCCTCAAGTTCCTCGAGGGAGACAACCAGGATGGCGCCGCCGCTGTCGCCGTCCTCCTGCTCATCGTCGCGGTCGTGACGATCGTCGCCCTCGACCTCATCTCGCGAAGGGTGGCACGTCGTGGCTGACACCCGCCAGATCCGATCCCGTCGGGGTCCGGTGGCCTATGCGCTTCGGATCTTCGTCATCGTCTATCTGTCCGTCCTGGTCGTGTGGCCGTTGTGGGAGGTCGCCAAGCAGACCTTCGCGCCGGCCAAGAGTGGTGCGGCCGGAGGCTTCGGCGCCTTCTTCGAGCGGCTCAGCGACCCGTCGGTCACCTACGCCTTCAGCCTGACCGGGACCGTGGCCTTCTGGGCGGTCGTGATCAACACCGTCTTCGGTGTCGGCATCTCCCTGCTGATCGTGCGCTACGAGTTCCCGGGCCGCCGGGCGCTCTCGATCCTGGTGGACCTGCCGATGTCGGTCTCCCCGGTCGTCGTGGGTCTCGCGCTCGTGCTGGCCTACAGCACCGGCAAGGGATGGTTCGGCAACGCGCTCGAGTCGGTCGGATTCTTCGTGATCGGCACGACCCCCGGCCTGATCATGGCGACTGCGTTCGTCAGTCTCCCGCTCGTGATTCGCGAGATCGTCCCCGTCCTCGAGGAGATCGGCACCGACGCTGAGCTCGCGGCGCAGAGCCTCGGCGCCAACGGATGGCAGACCTTCCGCCGGATCACGCTGCCCAGCATCAAGTGGGCGGTCATCTATGGCGTCGTGCTGTCGATGGCCCGCTCGCTCGGTGAGTTCGGTGCCGTCAAGATCGTCAGCCCCGGTGCTGCGATGCGCGGCGAGACCGCCACCCTCCTCATCCAGAACCGCTACTCCAACTACGAGGAACCCACGGCGTACGCCGCTGCCTTCGTGCTCGTGCTCGCCTCCGTGCTCGCGCTCGTCGTGGTCTCCCTGATCCGCAAGGAGGATCATTCATGAGCATCGAAGTCCGGGGTGTCGGCAAGCGCTATGGCGACTTCGTCGCACTCGACGACATCAACGTGTCCCTGCCCACCGGCCAGCTCACCGCCCTGCTCGGGCCCAGCGGTGGCGGCAAGTCGACCCTGCTGCGGATCATCGCGGGTCTCGAGACGGCCGACAGCGGCTCCGTCGAGATCGAGGGGACCGACGCCACCAGCCTGCCGCCCCAGAAGCGCAACGTGGGCTTCGTCTTCCAGCACTACGCCGTGTTCAAGCACATGAGCGTGGAGAAGAACGTCGCCTTCGGCCTGGAGATCCGCAAGCGGCCCAAGGCCGAGGTGAAGGCGAAGGTCGCCGAGCTGCTCGAGCTCGTGCACCTCTCGCAGTTCGCGCACCGCCTCCCCTCGCAACTCTCCGGCGGCCAGCGTCAGCGCCTGGCGCTGGCGCGTGCCCTCGCGGTCGAGCCGAGCGTGCTGCTGCTCGACGAGCCGTTCGGCGCCCTTGACGCGCAGGTCCGCAAGGAGCTGCGTGACTGGCTGCGCCGGCTACACGACGAGGTCCACGAGACGACCGTGTTCGTCACCCACGACCAGGAGGAGGCGCTCGAGGTCGCTGACGAGATCGTCGTGATCAACCAGGGGCGGATCGAGCAGATCGGCACCCCCGACCAGTTGTACGACGAGCCCGCGAACGACTTCGTCATGGGCTTCCTCGGCACGGTCACCCGGCTCGGTGCACTGCAGTTGCGGCCGCACGACATCGAGGTGTCGCTCAGCCCCGGTCTCGCGGGAGCGTTGCCGGGCGTCGTGGCGCGTGCACTGCGGGTCGGCTTCGAGACCCGCCTCACCGTCGACGTCGAGGGGCAGGCTGAGCCCACGCTCGTCGTGCTGTCCCGCACGCATGCGCGAGCGCTCGACCTCGAGCTCGGGAGCCGGGTCTGGCTGACGCCGACGACCGGTGCCACGACAGTGCCCGTCATCGCAGCGGCACCGGCTGTGGCTTCCGCCTGACTTCTGGTCGGGCGCCCTACGCTGGGGGCGTGAGCTATCTGCGGGCGACCCGGGTGTTGTGCTGGTTGCTCGGGATCGCGGTGCTGGTGTCGGTCGTCCACTACGTCGACAACTACGTCAACTACGACGACTACCCAGTGCCCGATCCCGACTCCAGTCTCCCGGTGCCGTCCGCCGCCCTGGTCGCGACCGGATGGTTCGTGTTCACGGCGTTCGGAGCCGCGGGGATCCTGTTGTGGTTCCGGCGGCACATCACCTCGGCCGCCATCGCGCTCACGGGCTATTCGGTGTCCGGTCTGATCGGCCTGGCTCACTATGTCGTGCCGGGCGCCACCGACATGGTCTGGTGGCGCCAGGCGCACGTGATCGCCGACATCGTGTGCGGCGCCGCGATCTTCGGGTTCGCGCTGTGGGCGGCGAAGAACTCTGACGACCTCATCCCACCGGGCGCCAAGCGCTGATCAGGCCCGTTGGGCGCGCTGCTCCGCTCGCTGCTTGAGGCCCTCGGCGTGCCGACGGAAACCCTCGGCGACTCTTCCGGGACCCGCGAAGCGGACCAGCGGTCCGGAGAACTCCTCCACGGTCGAGTACGTCGTGGGCCCACCTGCCGGTTGGGCGAGGCGCTGGTGCCGGACGCCCTTGACCAGGCCCAGCTTCGACGGCAGACCCTCGTAGACGTAGGACATCGTCGCGGTCGTCGTACCGGTGGCGTCGGTCGTGGGCCCGTCGAGTGCCGTGATCCGCTCAGGGGACCGGGTGCGCCTGCCGTTGGCCCACACGACGTACAGCGTGATCGGGTTGCCGACGGCAGCCGGCTGGGCGGTCTCGGCGCGTTCGACGAACGGGTTCCATTCGCCGTACCTCTCGGCGTCGAGCATGATCGCCC
>JASLDK010000017.1 GCA_030145945.1 Nocardioides sp. | reverse complement strand
CACCGGGGCCACGAACGACCGTCATGGCATTGAAGGCCACGCCCCGGCTCCTCTCCCAGCGGCTGCAATTCCCGACGGCCCGCTCCCGGGCCCCGGCGATATTAGAACACGTTCTTGTTTGTGACCAAGGCGACATGTCATACCCCGGACGCAAATCTTCATCCTCCTCCGTCACAACGTTTCCGGCGGGGCCGGAGTCACGCTCGACCGATCCCTAGGATCGAGTGGTGCAGAGCTCCGCGCGCCCCGCGTCCCGACCATTGAGCGCAGTCGGTCGTCATCCGTCCGCCGTACTGCTCGCCGCCCAACTGGTGGTCGTGGTGCTGTATCCGTTCCTCGACCAGAATGCGGCGGGCCGCTCGGTCGTCGGCGTCATCCAGATCGCGATCGTGCTCGCAGCCGTGTGGTCCGTTCGCCGCACACCCGCGCTCGACTGGGTGGCGATCGTGCTGGGTGGACCAGCCATCGTGCTCACCGTGGCCGAGGCACTCCACCCGCACACGCACGCCGTCGTGCTCGCCTCAGCGGCCTTCCACGTGCCCCTCTACTTCTTCACGTCGTACGCGATGATCCGCTACCTCTTCGAGGACGACGTGGTCACCCGTGACGAACTGTTCGCCGTGGGAGCCGCCTTCACCGTCGTCGTGTGGGGCTTCGCCTATCTGTACGCCGCCGGTCAGGTGCTGTGGCCTGGGTCATTCATCGGCAACAGCAGCCCCGACGGCACCACCGATCTGCCGTGGTTCGAGCTGTTGTTCCTCTCCTTCACGACCATGACCAACACCGGGCTGTCCGACATCGTGCCCATCCGCGATCATGCCCGCTCGCTGATCATGCTGCAGCAGATCTGCGGCGTCTTCTACCTCGGCCTCGTCGTCGCACGGATGATGGCACTGACCTCGTCGAAGTCACGCTGATCGATGTGGTCTGCAGCCGTGGGCCTCAGAGATCGACCATGGAGGAGCCTTCGGCCACCTGCTCGCGGGTGGTGAGCGAGCGGACCCGGCGCCGGTAGCGCAGGATCTGAACCACTCCCACTGCCCACAGACCGTACTGGCTCGCCATGGCCCACCGGAACGCCTCAGGCGTGTAGTCCTGCGCGCCCGGCGTCAGTGCGTCGAGCACGGCACCCACAGCCAGCACCGCCAGCAGGGCAGAGGTGAAGCCGCCGACGTTGATGATGCCGCTGGCGCTCGCGCCGCGATGGTCCGGATTGCTCGTGCGCGCGACGTCGAACCCGATCATCGACCCCGGTCCTCCTGCGCCGACCACGACGATCAGCAGGACGAGCAGCGGGAGCGGGGCGTCCCCCGGCCACAGGAGCACCAGCGCCCAGGTCACGGCGAGAGCACCGACGATGACCAGCGCGGTCGTCGAGCGGTGCCACGGATGCCGACCCACCAGCCAGCCGAGCAGAGGCCCGTAGCCGACCGTGGTCGCGACGAGCAGGGACAACAGCGCGCTCGCCGTGCCAGCGGACACGTGCTCGGCCGTCACCAGGAACGGGAAACCCCACAGCAGGGCCATCAGACTCGTGCTGAACGGAGTCGAGAAATGCACCCACAGTCCGAGGCGGGTCCCGGGTTGGGCCCATGAAGCGGCGAGACTGGCGCCCAGCGCCCGCGCAGTCATCGGTACGCCGCGCAGGTGGGCCTGGGTCGGCGTGTCCTTGAGCAGCGACCGCAGGAGCACGAGCGCCACGAGTCCTGCAACTGCACCGCCGAGGTAGGCCCGGGTCCAGCCGACGTGCCCCAAGGCCCACGTCATCGGCGCGGCCGCGGCCAGTGCGCCGAGCTGGCCGAGGTTGCCCGTCAGCTGGCTGATCAGCGGCACCTGCCGGCGCGGGAACCATGACGTGACCAGGCGCAGCACGCAGATGAAGGTCATCGCATCACCCGCGCCGACCAGGACTCGGGCAGCCAGGGCCAGCGCGTAGGAGTCGGCGAACGCGAACGCGGCCTGGCCCGTGCTGACCACGACGACGGCGACGGTGAGCACCGTGCGCGAGCCGAACCGGTCGACCATCAACCCGACCGGGATCTGCATCGATGCATAGACCAGCAGTTGGAGCACCGTGAACGATGCCAATTGGCTGGCGGAGATGTCGAAGCGCTCCGTGGCAGCAAGGCCCGCGACCGCCAGACTGCTGCGGTGGAAGACGGCGAGGGCATAGACGAGAAGGCCGACCGTCCACACGACGTAGCGGCGGTTGCCGCTCACTTCGTGGCTTCAACCATCTGGCGAAGCTCCTTCTTGAGCTCGCCGATCTCGTCGCGCAGCCGGGCTGCCACCTCGAACTGCAACTCGGCGGCGGCGGCCTTCATCTGGTCGGTCAGGTCCTGGATGAGCTGGGCCAGGTCGGAGCTGGGGAGGCCGGCGAGCTCGGCGGCGTGGCCGCCGATGTCGCTCTGGCGCAACTGCGGGGTCGGCGACTTCTTCGGCTTCACTCCCCCGGCGCGGCCCTTCTGGCCGACGTCGGCCCAGGTCTGCAGCAACTCCTGGTTCGACTCGTCCTCACGGGCCAACATCTCGGTGATGTCGGCGATCTTCTTGCGCAGCGGCTGCGGGTCGATCCCGTTGGCCTCGTTGTAGGCGACCTGCCGTTCCCGACGACGATTGGTCTCCTCGATCGCCGACTCCATGGACGGGGTGATCCGGTCGGCGTACATGTGGACCTCACCCGACACGTTGCGCGCTGCGCGGCCGATGGTCTGGATCAGGGACTTGTCGGAACGCAGGAAGCCCTCCTTGTCGGCGTCGAGGATCGACACCAGTGACACCTCGGGGAGATCGAGACCCTCGCGGAGCAGGTTGATGCCGACCAGGACGTCGTAGAGACCGAGACGCAGGTCGCGGAGCAGCTCGATCCGCTTGAGGGTGTCGACCTCGGAGTGCAGATAGCGCGTGCGGATGCCGGCGTCGAGGAGGTAGTCGGTGAGGTCCTCGGACATCTTCTTGGTCAGCGTGGTGACGAGAACACGCTCGTCCTTCTCCGCCCGCTGGCGGATCTCGTGGATCAGGTCGTCGATCTGCCCCTTGGTCGGCTTGACGACGACCTGGGGATCGACGAGACCGGTCGGCCGGATGATCTGCTCGACGACGTCGCCCTGCACCTTGTCCAGCTCGTAGTCACCCGGCGTGGCCGAGAGGTAGATGGTCTGCCCGATCCGGTCGAGGAACTCCTCCCACCGCAGCGGCCGGTTGTCCATCGCGCTCGGCAACCGGAATCCGTGCTCCACCAGGTTGCGCTTGCGCGACATGTCGCCTTCGTACATCCCGCCGATCTGCGGCACCGCCACGTGTGACTCGTCGACGACGAGCACGAAGTCCTCGGGGAAGTAGTCGAGCAGCGTGTTGGGGGCGCTCCCCCGGCTTCGACCGTCCATGTGCATCGAGTAGTTCTCGATGCCCGAGCACGACCCGACCTGGCGCATCATCTCGATGTCGTACGTCGTGCGCATCCGGAGGCGCTGCGCCTCGAGCATCTTGTTCTGCCGCTCGAAGGTCGACAACTGCTCGGCGAGCTCGGCCTCGATGCCGTTGATCGCCCGCTCCATGCGCTCCGGACCAGCGATGTAGTGGCTGGCCGGGAAGACATAGAGCTCCTGGTCCTCGGTGATCACCTCACCCGTCACCGGGTGAAGCGTCATCAGCCTCTCGATCTCGTCACCGAAGAACTCGATCCGGACCGCGAGTTCCTCATAGACCGGGAAGATCTCGAGGGTGTCGCCCCTGACCCGGAAGGTGCCACGGGTGAAGGCGAGGTCGTTGCGGGTGTACTGGATCTCCACGAGCCGCCGCAGGACCGAGTCCCGGTCATGCTCCTCGCCGACGCGCAACCGGATCATCCGGTCGACGTACTCCTGGGGGGTGCCGAGACCGTAGATGCAGGACACCGTCGAGACCACGATGACGTCACGCCGGGTGAGCAGGCTGTTGGTCGCCGAGTGCCTCAGGCGCTCGACCTCCTCGTTGATGGAGGAGTCCTTCTCGATGTAGGTGTCGGTCTGGGGGACGTAGGCCTCGGGTTGGTAGTAGTCGTAGTAGGAGACGAAGTATTCGACCGCGTTGCCGGGGAAGAGCTGCCGCAGCTCGTTGGCGAACTGCGCGGCCAGCGTCTTGTTGGGTTGCAGCACCAGCAACGGGCGCTGCACCTGCTCGGCGACCCAGGCAACCGTCGCCGTCTTTCCGGTGCCGGTCGCACCGAGCAGGACCACGTCCTGCGCGCCGCCGTTGAGGCGTTTGGTGATCTCCGCGATCGCTGCCGGCTGGTCCCCCGAGGGTTGGTACTCCGACTGCACGTGGAAAGGAGCGACACGACGCTCGAGATCGGTGACCGGACGCATGTCGCCAGCCTACGAGGGCCCACCGACACCGGCCGCCCGCGGTAGCGACGGGCCTCTCAGCGGGCGCGGTCGGGCTGCACCCGCAAGGCGTGCAGGGCCGTGGCCAGCATGGCGTAGTGGCCCACGAGCATGGTGATCTCGATCCGCTCCCGGTCGTCGAAGGCGGTGCCGAGCTCGGTCCACAGGTCGTCAGAGAGGTCCTGGTCGGCGATCAGCTCGTCGGTCGCGCGCAGCAACAGGCGCTCCCGTTCGCTGAAGCCAGCAGCATCCTGTCCCGACTCGATCGCCGCGATCTCCTCGCGGGACAGGCCCGCCCGACGGGCGAGCCGCCGATGCTGGCTCAGCTCGTACGCCGACCCGCGACGTGTCGCGACACGCACGATCACCAGCTCCGACTCCCGCCGGGACAGCCGGCCGCCGGGCATCAGCCTGCCCGCGAAGTGCAACCAGCCCCAGAACAGTCGCTGGTGGCGTCCGAGGGTGAGGAAGACCGCAGGCGGCTCGGTGCCCTGGACCCGTCCGGCGATCCGGGCGAAGGCCGCCACGAATGGGCCGACCTCCCGCCAGCCGCCGGGGGCGATCCGCGCCTGACCGCCCGCCTGCTCGCTCATCAGGCGCTCCGCCGGGCCTGCTCGACCGCGGGCAACACCCGGTTGGCGCCGTAGTTGAACACGCGCATCGCGACCGCGTAGCCGGGCGGGAAGTACCGCTGCAGCCAGTGCGCGAGCCGGATGTCGGCGGAGGTGTAGACCCAGTAGCGGTTGCGCAGCGCGCCCTTCCAGATCGCGGCGGCCGCCTGGTCCGGAGACACCGCGCGCTTCTGGAAGTGGCGCCGGGCGCGGACGAAGGCCTTGCTCTGCTGGTCGATCCCGGCGATCCGGATCGTCTCGACCAGACCTGTGTCCACTCCCCCGGGGCAGACCAGGCTGACGCCGATCCGATGCTTGCGCAAGTCGTAGCGCAGCACCTCGGAGACTCCGCGGACGCCGAACTTGGTCGCACTGTAGGCCGCATGCCAGGGCATCGCGATGATCCCGGCGGCCGAGGAGACGTTGACGAGCTGACCGCCACGACCGGCGTCGATCATCGGCGGGATGAACTCCTCGATGACGTGGATTGGGCCCATCAGGTTGACGTCGACGAGCCGCTGCCAGTGCTCGGGTTCGAGGCTGCGCACGGTCCCCCAGACGGCGATGCCCGCGACGTTGAGCACGACGTCCATCGCGCCGGCGCGCTCGGTCACGAGGGCAGCCAGTCGTCGTACGTCGGCGTGGTCGGAGACGTCTGCAGGCTCCGCGCTGCCCACCTGTCCCCCGGCTCTCCGGATGGAGTCGGCCGTCTCGGCGAGCAACTGGGCCTGGATGTCGGTGAGGTGCACGATCGCGCCAGCGGCTGCGGCCTGCTCGGCGACGGACCGGCCGATGCCACTCGCAGCGCCGGTGATGAGTACGTGCTTTCCGGCGAGGTCGCGGACGGGGGCACGGAACCACATGAACTTCTCCTCAGAGCAGGGGGCGGAGCGGAGCGAGGACGGCCTCGGTGAACTTGCGGTGCATGTCGCGGGCTTCCCACTCCCCGCTGGTCAACTCCAGGCAGTTGCCCTGGTCGACCTCGAAGATCTCCTCCAGCTGGCGGGCGAATCCCTCGTCGATGATCTCGATGTTGATCTCGAAGTTCCCGCTCAGGGAGAGCCGATCGATGTTCGCGGTCCCGACAGTCGACCAGGTGCCGTCGACGGTCGCGGTCTTCGCGTGCACCATCGCATCGCGGTAGCGCAGGATCCGCACGCCCGCGTCCAGCAACTGGGTGAAGTGGCCGCGTGAGATCCAGTCCGCCACGATGTGGTTGGACTTCAACGGCAACAACAGGCGTACGTCGACACCACGGCGTGCCGCCGCCTTCACCGCATCGATGAAGTCCTCGTCGGGCAGGAAGTAGGCCTGGGTCATCCAGATGTTGCGGCTGGCCCGGTTGATCGCCTCGATGTACATCGACCGGATCGGGAACATCCACAGTCGGGGCACATTGCGCTGGACGCGCACTCGCGGCTCCCACGTCGATGCGGTCTCCAACAGCAACGGGCGCTCGGAGCCGCGCAGGAGGCGACGACGGTTGAGGTTCCAGAAGTCCGCGAAGGCGCGCTTGAGGTCCCACACAGCGGGGCCGCTGATCCGGACGTGCGTGTCGCGCCATTCCGACTCATAGGCCGAGCCGATGTTGTAGCCGCCGACGAAGCCCACGTTGTCGTCGACGACCAGGATCTTGCGGTGGTCACGGCCGTAGCGGCGCAGGTCGAAGAACCGCCATCCAGCCGTGTAGACCGGGTAGCGCAACACCTTGACGCTCGCTGGGAATCGCTGGAAGGCCGGTGAGACGACGAGGTTGGCGAAGCCGTCGTAGATGCAGTGGACGTCGACTCCGCGCTCCGCGGCGGCGATCAGCGCGCGCTTGAAGCGTTCACCGGTCTCGTCGCCCTTCCAGATGTAGGTCTCGAAGAGGATCTGCTTCCGGGCGCCGTCGATGGCGGCCAGCATGTCGTCGTACAGGTCCCGACCATAGGTGTAGGTCGTGACGTCACCGTCGCCCACACCGACGGTCGCCGGCGCGGTCGTCGGGAACGGCTTGGGGCGCTTGCCCCGCCGACGGTAGGAGTCCACGAGCGACATGGCGATGGCCACGACGAACGGCACGCCCACGAGGGTCAGCAGGATCCGCCTCAGGGCGGTCCTCAGGCCGGCCATCCGGTCCACGTCGTCGTGCGCCACGCGCGTCAATCTAATGGGTACGCCGTCAGGGAGCCGGCGAACCCTCCCCCGCGCCACCAGTGGCGCCGGAGTCGGCATTGGCGCCGCTGAGCAGTTCGAGTCGATCCACGAGCCACTCGCCCTTGACCAGCTTCATGGTCATGCTGACGCGCTGTTCCTCGATCTTGACGTCCTTGTTGCTCTCGTCGCTGATCGCCTGGTCGACGAACGCGAGCACCTCGACCTGCGCGGTGTCGATGACTCGTGCGGCGGCGTCCACCACCTGTCCCTTCGCGGTGACCTTGCCGCCGACGATCGCGTTCTGCAGCCCGCTCACGTTGGGGTCGAGCTGCTCCTTGAGCTGGGCGTTGCCGATCTTGTCGAGCCAGGCGAAGTCGTGCTCGCCGTCCTTCCACGAATAGGACGTGATATGGACGAGGATCTCCTTGGCCGCCGTCAGGGCGGCCTGCTCGGCGTCTTGGCGGGCGGTCAGCCTGTCGACCTTGGCGAGGGCGTCCTTGAGCGCGCGGTCCTCCGTCTTCGAGCCGCATCCGGTGAGGCCACAACCCAACGCCAGGAGCACGACGACCAGGGCTGCCGTTGCCCGGCGCGACCGTGTTGCCGTCACCGCACCGGACCCGGAGCGTGGGCCGCACCGCGCTGCAGGGTGGCGAACGAGGCAGCGCACCGCCCGTCCTTCTGCAGCGGGCGACGTTCGGTCTTCTTCGGGTCGAGGTGCGAGGTGCCGTAGGAACAGCGCGGGTCCATGTCCGGGATCAGCGCGATCCGCAGCTCGCCGTCTCTGACCTTCGCCAACACCGACTGGAGGCCCGGCGAGTAGTTCTGCAGCAGGGCCCTCAGGTGCGGCTCGTAGGACCGGAAGATGTCGGTGAAGCTGACACCGGTGGTGAGGAAGCCGGGGAGCACCTGGTCGGCGTCCTTGACCAACTTGATGAGCTGGTCGATCTGGCCGGGACCGCGCTTGAGCATGTCGCGCAGCTCGGGGTCGTAGTTCTTGAGGAACGCGGCGAACTGCTTGGCAGAGGCGGCCAACTGGCGCAGCGAGTCGGCGTTGTCGGTCGCGATCGACAGCACGCCCCCGGAGTTGTCGATCAACCGGTTGGTCTCAGGCCAGACCTGGTCGAGGGTCTGCAGGATCGCGGTGCCCTGGTCGAGGATCTGTCCGAGGTCGTCGCCGGTTCCCTTCAGACCGGTGCTGAGCTCGCTCAACACCGTCCGCAGCTTCTTGTCGTCGATCTGGCGCAGGACGTTGTTGACCGCGATGACCGTGGAGCTGAGGCTCTTCGGCAGGTCCGTCGACGAAGCCGGGACGACGTCGCCTGACTTCAGGAACGGCCCCTTGGTGTGCTGCGGCTGGAAGTCGAGGTACTGCTCGCCGACCGGCGAGAGGCTGCGCACCTTGGCGATCGACTCCTTGGGGATCTCGGTCCCGGTCGTGATCGCGATCGTCGCCTCGACGCCCTTGGCGGACGGGGTGATGGTGCGGACCTTGCCGACCTTGATGCCGCGATAGGTGACGACCGAGCCCTCGAAGAGTCCGCCGGTCTGTGCGAGCTCGACCTTGACCTCGACCGGCTTCGAGGTCAGCGGTTGGTCCAGCACCGCCGCGAAGATGTACGCCGTGGTCACGATGAGCACGACGATGATGCCCGCCAGGCTCAGATAGAGGCGGTTGCCCAGGATCTTCTTCACCATCTCAGTGCTTCCCCCCGAACAGCCCGGTCAACAAGGAGTTGAGCCCCAACGGATCCGCCGGCGGCGCAACCGTTCCCGAGCCCGGAGCACCGGGCGTCGTACCCAGGGGACCGGACTTGTTGCCGCCCTTGGCCCCGGCCTTGTTGCCGCCGAACAGACCGCCCACCAGGCCGCCGAGCCCGACGAGGTTGAGCAGGTCCTGGACGACCCCGTTGATCGTCCCGCCCAGCAGGCCGGTGACGTTGAGGTTGTCGACGTGGAGCTCGAGGGCGATGTTGAGGTAGTCGGTGCCGATCACGTTGTCCGCAGCGCCAGCGGCGTCGATCACCGCGCGGAGCGAGTTCTGGAACGGACCGTTGTTGGCGGCGAACTCTGCCAGCACCGGCTCGATCTCGGACAGCATGGTGAGCAACTGCGCTCGAGTCTTGTTGACCGTGTCGTTGGCCGCGCCGGAGAACTTCTCGACCTCGGCGAGCAGCGCCGTGAACTCGGGCGTCTTCTTCCGCAGGACACGGGCCGCGGGCCGGATGTCCTGCAGGGCACGGTTGATGGTCTTCTTGCGACCGTTCAGCGTCTTGGACAGCGAGTTCATGGAGTTGAGCACGCCGTCGATGGCCTGCGTGGTCGAGTTGGCCTGGGTGAGGAACACGGTGGCTTTGTCCAGCAGGGCGCGATAGTCGCCCTCGTTGCCGTTGAGCGCCGTGTTGAGTTCCTCGGTGACCGTCTGCAGCTGGTCGAGGCCGCCGCCGTTGATCAGCAGCGAGGCCTGCGCGAGGGCGTCCTCGACCGACGGGGCCGTGGTCGCGTTCTCGGGCGCCAGCGAACCGTGGTCGGCGAGCACCGTCCCCTTGGTGGGGTTCGTGACGTCGACGAACAGTTCGCCCAGCGGGGTCGTGTAACGCAGCCGGGCCTGGGCGTCCGTGCGAACGTTGGCCTCGGTCTTCACCGTCAAGGTGGCGATGGCCTTGAAGTCGTCGGCCTCGATGGACTTGACCTTGCCCATGTCGACGCCGTTGACCTTGACCGGCGCGCCGACGGCGAGGTTGAGGGCGTCGTCGAACTTGGCCTTGACCTCGATCGTGTCGCCGCTGACACCCGTGCCGGGGATCGGCAGGTCGCGCATCGTCGTGCCACAGGCGGACATCAGGCCCAGCGCGAGCGCGAGCATCGCGACCATCCCGGCGCGCACCGCGGCCGCACGCGACCTCGAGGTGGTCCTCATCGCGGCGTTCACCCTCCCACCTGGGTTCCGTTGATGAAATTGCACAGCGGTCCGAGCAGGCCCTGGCAGACCTGCTTGAGGATGCCTCCGAGCGGATCGAGGATCAGCGGATCGATCCGGACCGGCAGCCGGTCACCGTCGATGTTGCGCAGGTTCTGCAACGCCAGTGGCATGACCCGCAGGATCTCCGTCAACTGGTCCTGCTTGGTGAGCAGCGTCTTCATCACCTTGGTCGAGCCGTCGAGGCTGTCGACGATCGACTGGCGGTTGTCGACAGCGAACTTGGCGACCTTGGTCACCGCGTCGTCCAGCGAGTTCAACGCCTGCTGGAAGTTTCCGCGCTCGTCGGCCAGCAACTGCGAGGCGGCCGAGACCTGCTGGATGAAGGTGCGGGCGGTGCCCTCGTTGGAGGAGATCGTGGTGAGGAGTACGTCGAGCGACTTGAGCGTCGCCGCAATGTCCTCACGGTGCGCGGCGATGCCGTCGATGCCGTTGGCCAGGGAGTGGATGGTCTGGTTCAACAGCGGACCCCGACCCTGCAGGGCAAGCGTCCCGGAGTCGATGAACTTCTGGATGGCCGCGGTGGTCTCGGCGTTGCCACCGATGCCTGTCGCGAACTTGTTGAGCGACTCGAGGATCTGGTCGAAGTCGACCGGCGTCTGGGTCTTCGTCAGCGGGATCGTCGCATTGTCCGCGATCGCCTTGTCGCCCTTGTGGAAGACCGGCGTGAGCTCGACGTACCGGTCCGTGGCCACGGATCGAGCGACGACGACTGCGCCGGCGTCAGCCGGGACGGGCTGGTCGCCGTCGATCTGCATGGTGACGAGGACCTTGTCGCCCTCGGGCTCGATGGACTTGATCGAGCCGATCGTCACGCCGAGCACTCCGACGTCGTTGCCGACGAAGAGACCGGCGGAGTCGGCGAAGTAGGCCTTCACCGTGCGGGTGTCCGAGCCTCCGACGACGCTGCAACCGGACGTGAGTCCGACGGCGGCGACGGCGACGGCGGCACAGGCGGCGCGCAGCATGCTTCTGCTCCTCGTTGCCCTGGTCATCGCTGGCACGTCCCAGCGAGCTTGCAGGTGGTGTCATCGGCCGGGATCGCGGGCGCCTGGACGAACAGCGGAAGGTAGGGGCCGCTGCCGGTGGCGTTCGCGACGTAGCGGACGGCAGGCGCCATCTGCTCCAGCAGGTTGGTCAACTGCTTGTCCTGGCTGTTGAGGGTGTCGAGGACCGCCTTCACGTCCTGCAACGCCGGCTTCAACTTGCCGTTGGTCGACTTGACGATGGCGCTCAGCGCCTGCGAGAGGTCAGTCACCTCGACCAGCAGCTTGTGGATGGCTGCTCGCCGCGCCGTGATCTCGCTGACGACCAGGTTGGTCTGCTCCATCAGCCCGACGATGTCCTGGCTGCTGGCCGACAACTGGTCGGTCACCTTGCGGGTCGAGGCCATCAGGTCGCCGACCTGGTCGGACCGCTTGGAGACCACCTCGGAGAGCCGGGCGACGCCCTCGAGCGCCGGTCCGATCTCCTGCTGGCTGGCCCCCAGGGTGTCGGCCATCGACGTCAACGCCTTGGCGAGGAGATCGGGGTCGAGCTCGTCGAGTGCCTCGGAGCCCTTCTCGATCACGTCCTGGAGGTTGTAGGGAACTGAGGTTCGCTCGAGCGGGACCTGGCCGTTGGCCAGCGTCCCGGTGCCGGTCGGATCCACCTCGAGGTAGTGCGTGCCCAGCAGGGTCGCCACCTTGACGGTCGCCGTGGTCCGGTCGCCGAGCGTGATGCCGGAGTCGAGGGCGAAGTCCACGAGGACGTGGTCGTCCTGGATCTGGATGCCGGTGACCTTGCCCGAGATCACGCCGTGGACCTGGACATCCTCACCCTTGCGCAGGCCGGCGGTGTGCTGGAGGAGCGCCGAGTAGTTCTTGGTCCCGAAGTTGCTGACGCTGAGCAGGAGCACGCCTGCGCCGACCAGACCGAGGATGACCAGCGTGACGATGCCGACGCGCAACGGGTTGCGCTCATTCATGGGCTTCATCGGCACGCCGCCGACCACGGACCGTTGTTGCCGACCGGGTTGATCCCCGCGCTGTTCTCGGTGAGGGCGACCGAGAGCGAGCACACATAGACGTTCAGTGCGTTCTCGTACGACGTCGCTCGGCCGAGTCCCTCGAAGATCCCGGTGAAGGCGGGGATCGCCTGGACCAGCTCGCCACGTGACTTCGCGAACATGTCGGCGACGGTGACCAGGCGGTCGGTCGACTTCGTCAAGGGCACCTTGACCTCCTTCAACAGCGAACTGGTCGATCCCACGAGCTGGCTGACGCCGTCGATGGACGCGCCGATCGACTTGCGGTCGGCGGCCAGACCCGTCATCAGCTTCCGCAACTCGACGACGGTCTGCGAGACCTGGTCACCCTGGCCGGCGATGTTGTCCAGGACAGGTTTGAGGTTGGTCATCACCTCACCGATCACGGTGTCCCGGTCAGCGAGGAAGTTGCTGAGCTGACCGGTCTGGGCGAGCAGCTGCTCGACCGTCCCGCCCTCGCCCTGCAGCACCTTGATCAACGACCTCGCCAAGGTGTTGACGTCTCCGGGCTGGAGCACCTTGAACAGCGGCCGGAACCCGTTGAGCAGGCCGGTCAGGTCGAAGCCCGGGTCGGTCTGGGCCATCGGAACGGTCGCGCCGTCCTTGAGTCTCGCCCCGCGATCGGCTCCCTGCAAAAGGGAGATGTAGCGCTGTCCGAGGAGGTTCTGGTAGCGCATGATGAGCTTGGTCGTGTCGAGGATCGGCTGGTCCTTGACCAGTTCCAGCTCGATCTGGGCGCCTTCAGTGGTCGCCTTGATGCCCTTGACCTGACCGACGCGCACGCCGGCCGCCTTGACGTCGTCACCGACCCGCAGCCCGCTGACATCGGCGAAATCGGCCTTGAAGTCGTGCGTTCCGCCGGACACGCCGTTCTGCATCGTGTTGACCAGCAGGAGCAGCATCAGTCCGCTGAGGATCGCGAACGCGGTGAACTT
>JASLDK010000013.1 GCA_030145945.1 Nocardioides sp. | reverse complement strand
GGATGGAGACCCGATACCTCGCCGACGGCAGCGTGGCCGCCGACGACTGGCGTGGCGGTGACGGCCCACTTCGCCTGGAGCAGGGCCCGGCCCGCAACCCACTCTTCGCCGCCTTCTTCAAGGCGGCCCAGGAGGCGGGCTACCCACTGACCGACGACGTCAATGGCTACCGCCAAGAGGGCTTCGCCCGCTTCGACCGCAACGTCCACAACGGACGCCGCTGGTCGGCGGCCCGGGCCTACCTGCATCCCGTGAAGAACCGCGCCAACCTCACGGTCAAGACCTATGCCTTCGTGACCAAGGTCAACTTCCAGGGCAAGCGGGCAGTGGGGGTGGACTATTCACAGGCCCGGCGTACCCACACCGTCGGCGCCGGCGAGGTCATCCTGTGCGGCGGCGCGATCAACACCCCCCAGTTGCTCCAGCTCTCGGGGGTCGGTGACGAGGCGCTGCTGCGCCAGCACGGGATCCCCGTCGTCCATCACCTTCCCGGGGTGGGGGAGAACCTCCAGGACCACCTCGAGGTCTACATCCAGTACGCCTCGAAGCAGCCGGTCTCGATCGCGCCCGGGTTGCGTCTGCGGGAGCGGCCCCGCATCGCCTACCAGTGGCTCTTCCACCGCAGCGGACTCGGCGCGACCAACCACTTCGAGGGCGGCGGCTTCTGTCGCAGCAACGACGAGGTGGACTACCCCAACCTGATGTTCCACTTCCTGCCCATCGCGATCCGGTACGACGGGTCGGCGCCGGCGAACCTCGAGAAGGGCGCGCACGGCTACCAGGTCCACATCGGCCCGATGTACGCCGACACCCGCGGCTGGGTGCGGATCAAGAGCGGGGACCCGCGGGTCCACCCGAGCATGCAGTTCAACTACCTCTCCACTCCGACTGACCGCAAGGAATGGGTCGAGGCGGTGCGGGTGGCCCGCGACATCCTCAACCAGCCGGCGTTCGCGCCCTACAACGACGGAGAGCTCTCGCCGGGACCGTCGGTGGAGACCGACGAGGAGATCCTCGAATGGGTCCGCGCCGATGCCGAGACGGCGCTTCATCCCTCGTGCACGGCGAAGATGGGCATCGACGAGATGTCAGTGGTCGACCCGACCTCGATGCGGGTCCACGGGACCGAAGGCTTGCGGGTGGTCGACGCCTCGGTGTTCCCCTACGTCACCAACGGCAACATCTACGCCCCGGTGATGATGGTCGCCGAGAAGGCCGCGGACCTCATTGCGGGCAACACGCCGCTGCCGGCGCTCGATGTGCCCTACTACCGCTACCGCGACGACATGCCACTGCATCCACCCGGCGACAGCCGCAACCGTCAGGAGCACCGATGAGCATGGCGACCGAGAAGGACACCGCAACTGCGACGTCTGCCGAGAGCGCGCTGTCGGTGCGCGAACTGTGGAAGATCTTCGGCCCCCGGGCGGACAAGATCGTCGGTACGCCCGACGCACAGCTCTCGCGCGCCGAGCTGAAGGAGAAGACCGGCTGTGTCGCCGGCGTCAAGGACGTCTCGTTCGACGTGGCGCCGGGAGAGGTCTTCGTCGTGATGGGACTGTCCGGGTCGGGGAAGTCGACCCTGGTGCGCTGTCTGACCCGGCTCATCGAGCCGACCGCCGGCTCGGTGCTGATCGACGGCATCGACGTCACGACCGCGAACGATTCTCAGTTGCGCGACCTGCGTCGCAACCGTGTCTCCATGGTGTTCCAGCACTTCGGGCTGCTGCCGCACCGCCAGGTCATCGACAACATCGCCTACGGGCTGGAGATCCGCGGCATGAAGAAGAAGGAGCGCCGGGCCAAGGCGGAGGAGGTGGTCTCGCTCGTCGGGCTCGACGGATTCTCGCGCTCCTATCCCGACCAGCTCTCCGGTGGCATGCAGCAGCGCGTGGGCCTGGCCCGCGCCCTTGCCGGTGACCCGAGCATCCTGCTCTTCGACGAGCCGTTCTCCGCCCTCGACCCGCTGATCCGCCGGGACATGCAGAACGAAGTGATCCGGCTGCACCGCGACCTGCGCAAGACGATGGTCTTCATCACCCACGACCTCCAGGAGGCGCTCAAGCTGGGCGACCGGATCCTGATCATGCGCGACGGGGAGATCGTGCAGGTCGGTGCGCCCGACGAGGTCGTGGGCGCGCCCGTCGACGACTACGTCCGTGACTTCGTGTCCGAGGTGCCCCGCTCCCACGTGCTCACCCTGAAGTGGGTGATGCGCGACCCGCGCCCCGACGACTCGATGGACGGCCCGGTGATGTCCTGCGACACGATCGTGCGCCAGGCCGCGAAGGCTGCGCTCGCCTCCGAGCACCCCGTCCGGGTCGTCGACGGCGATCGTCTCATCGGGATCGTGGACGATGACGCGATCCTGCGCGTCGTGGTCGCGGAGGAGCAGGCGGACTCATGACCGCCACCCTGACCCCGTCAGCCTCTGCGCCGCTGGGACGACTGCCCCGCTGGGCGTGGGTGGTCGGCGTGGTGGTGCTCTGGGTGGGCGTCTGGGCGCTGACCAAGGGCACCCACACCCTGACCCCCGCCGGTCGCGAGCACACCGACGTCCAGACCGCACTCGGCGGCTTCCGGGACGACGTGCTGGCCGGCCGCGCCCACAACCCGCTCATCCAGCTCACCTACGACATCGGCGCCTGGTTCACCTCGGTCGTGGACTGGTTGCAGCGCATGGTGTCCGTCCCCGACTTCCCGCGCCCGGTGCCGCAGATCGGCTGGTTGGGCGTGACCGCCGTCGCGACCTGGGTGGGGCTTGCGGTCGCGGGTTGGCGGATCGCAGTGCTGGTCGCGCTCGCGTTCGTGTCCTTCGGCGCGTTCGGCTACTGGTCGGACGCCATCGACCTGCTGATCGTCACCTTCGTCGCGGTCGGTGTCGCGGTGCTGATCGGGATGCCGCTCGCGGTCCTGGCCGGCACCGGCAACCGCGCCGTCAACGCGGTGATCAACACGGTCCTCGACATCTTCCAGACGCTTCCGACCTTCGTCTACCTGCTGCCGATCGTGCTGTTCTTCGGCATCGGGGCAGCCGGTGCCGTCGTCTGCACCCTGGTCTACGCGTTGCCGCCGATCATCCGGATCGCCGGCCACGGCATCCGCAACGTGTCCGCGACGACCATCGAGGCGACCGACTCGGCCGGCCAGACGCGCTGGCAGCGGTTGACGAAGGTGCAGTTGCCGATGGCCCGCAAGACCATCGTGGTGGGCCTCAACCAGACGATCATGGCGGCGTTGTCGATGGCCACCATCGCGTCGTACGTCGACGGCCCCGGTCTGGGCCGACCGGTGCTCAATGCGCTGGTCAAGAACGACGTCGGCGGCGCCTTCGTGCCGGGCGCTCTGATCGTGGTCATGGCCGTCATGCTCGACCGCTCGACGACGGCCGCGAGTGAGTACTCCGAGTTGG
>JASLDK010000003.1 GCA_030145945.1 Nocardioides sp. | reverse complement strand
GGGCTCGGACCGCTCGTTGCGGCCCTTGCCGAAGACGCGCGCCTCATTGCGGTCGCGGTCGAGATCGTCGTCGTCGAGACCGCACAGCTCCCCCACTCGCATGCCGGTTGCATAGAGCAGCTCGAGGATTGCGACGTCACGCAGCCCGACCGGTCCGTCATCCTCGATCCGCTCGGTGGCCGCGTCGATGAGCTGCGCCGCCTCGTCGACGCGCAGCACCGACGGCAGTGTTCGGTGCGGGCGGGGTGAGCCGAGCGCCGAGCCGACGTCGCTCGGCGCACGTCCGGTCTGCGCCAGCCAGGCGGTGAAGACCCGGGCCGCCGTCGCGCGGCGAGCCAGCGTGGTCCGGGACAGGCCCATGGTCTGCTGGCGCGCCAGCCAACTCCGCAAGGTGCGCAGGTCAAGGTCGGCGACGTCGGTGAATCCGAGTCGGCTCGCGTGGTCGAGCAGACCCGCGATGTCGGCGAGGTAGGCCCGCACCGTGTGTGCGGTCAGGTCGCGCTCCGAGGCGAGATGGCGTTCGTAGGCACGGAGCGTGTCCATGAATGCCTCGGACAGCTCGCCACCCGCCTCCGCCTGCGCCGATGTGCTCACCTGTCAATCTTCGACGATCACCGCATTCCCGAGGCGCCAACCCGCCGGGGTCTGCTCGACATGTCCGTCCACGACCAATGCCTGGAGCAGCGACTCGACCTCCTCCGGCGCAAGGCCGGCCACGAGAGCGATCGAGGCAACGGGTGCCGCCCTGGCAGCGGGAACAGCGTCCAACACCTGGCGCGCTCGCACGGTCAGCAGGTCGCGTGGGTGCTCGGGTGCCCGGGGCACGTCGATCAGATGCTCCCCCGGCTCGCCCAACAGTTCGAGGACGTCGCCGCCGTGGGTGACCAGTGACGCAGCACCGCAGCGCAACAACTCGTGCACCCCCTCCGACGGCGCGCTGAACACCGATCCGGGCACGCCCATGACGGTGCGGTGCAACCGGTCCGACCACGAGGCCGTGTTGAGAGCGCCGCTCCTGACGGCCGCCTCGACCACGACCGTCCCGCGGGCGAGCGCGGCGATGATCCGATTCCGAGCCAGGAATCGGATGCGAAAGGGTGCCGACCCGGGCGGTGCCTCGGACACCACCGCATGGTGCTCGCCCAGATAGTCGAGCATCTGGCGGTGGGCGACCGGGTAGGCCCGGTCCACTCCGCAGGCCAGCACGGCGACGGTGCGACCATGCGCCGTGACGGCACCGCGATGGGCTGCGTAGTCGACGCCGTACGCCGCGCCCGAGATCACGGCGAATCCCGCTCCCGCCACCACCGCTGCCATCGAACTGGACACCTCGTCGCCGTAGGTCGTCGCCGACCGCGAGCCCACGATGGCAACCGCAGGACCCAGGTCCGCCAGCGACAGCGGACCGCGGACCCACAGTCCCACCGGGACATCGCCGCGTCCCTGGAGGGCGCCTGCCTGGACGAGACCGTCGACGGACGTCGGCCACTCATCGTCACCGGGAACGATGAAGCGAATGCCGCGTCGGGCTGCGTCCGCCAGCACCCGCTCTGGTTCCGAGGTCGCCAGCCGGCCCGCTGCCGCCTTGAACTCGGCACGAAGGTCTGGCTGCTCCCGCAGCACCTCCAGGAATCGGATCCCGCCGAGCTCACGGGTCAGCGCGAGGCAGCGGACGTCGCCTGGCTCGGTGACGATGTTGATCGTCGCCCTGGCCAGCCGCTCCTCCTCGCTGACGCTCACCCCACGACCTCCCGTCGATCAGCTCGCTGCACCATCGCGACGTCGAGGGCGTGCCCCTTGCGCAGGCGCAACGCGACCTGCACCTCATCCGTGTCCGGAACGACGTCGGTCCCCGACCTCACCGACCTGACGTCGGCGACCGTCCATGCCAGGCGATGGACCCGGACAGCGCCCCGGGCGCTCAGGCGCCCCCGCAGCATCTCGGCGTCGAGGAGTGCCTGCCCGGCCCGCGACAGTGGCCACGTGTCCTTGAGCCTCGGACTGGGGATGTGCGCATTGAGCCGCCAGCTCCGTCCCTCGAACCTGGTCGCCTGGCGGTCACGGACTGCGGCCACCCGTCGTCGTACGTCCTGCGAGGTCTCGACCGACTGGAACGGGTCCTGGCTCGCGGGCGACACCGGGCGAACGTGTCGAACGATGTCGATCCGGTCGATGATCGGACCGGACATCCGCGCCCGGTAGGCGCGACGCACGGTCTCAGCGCACGTGCAGCGATTGCTCGCAGCGGACGTCGTCCAGTTGCCACAGGGACACGGGTTCGAGGCGAGGACGAGCATGGCGCCGGCTGGCAACGTCACCGACTCGTCACGGCGGGCGATGGTGATGTCGCCGTTCTCCAGTGGTTGACGCAGTGCTTCGATGACGTCGGAGCGGAACAACGGGAACTCGTCCATGAAGAGGACGCCACAGTGGGCCCGGCTGATCTCCCCGGGCTGCACGCGCCCGTTGCCGCCACCGATCACGCTGACCTTGCTCGCGTCGTGGTGGGGCGCTGCGAACGGCGGCCGGACGAGCATGCCGTCTCCTGCCGCGAGCACGCCTGCAAGTGAATGCAGGGCAGTGAGCTCGAGCGACTCCTCGTGGGTCAGGTCCGGCAGGATCGTTGGGATCCGCTCGGCCAGGCTGGTCTTGCCGCATCCCTTCGGCCCGGACAGCTGGATCGGGTGTCCCCCGGCCGCTGCCAACTCGACGGCGAACTTCTCCTCGGTCATGCCCCGTAGGTCGGCGAGGTCGAGCTCCTCGAGACGTTCGTCGCCGCGCCAGGTGATCAGCTGCAGACCGGACGAGGTAGCGACCGGCGGCGCCTCGGGCATCTGTTCGCGCCGCCGGTGCGCGCCGGTCTGCCCCAGCGAGCGCACGGGAACGACCTGCATGTCGGGCACCATCCGTGCCTCGGCCTCCTGGGGCTCGGGGACGTAGATCGTGCGCATCCCCGCGGCGGCCGCAGCGAGGGTCATCGGCAGCACACCGAGCGCAGGTCGCAGTCCGCCGGCGAGGGTGAGCTCACCGATGAAGCCGGCACCCTCGATCGCCGACAGATCGAGCTGGCCGTCGGCCGCCAGCAGGCTCACCGCCATGGCCAGGTCGAAGTGGGTGCCGGACTTGCGGAGGTCGGCGGGCGAGAACAGCACCGTGCATCTCTTGGTGGCGGGCCAGCGCAGGTCGGAGTTGATGATGGCCATCCGGACCCGGTCGACGCCCTCACGGAGCAAGGCATCGGCCCGGCCGACGACCGTGGTCGTCGCCTGGCCGGCCGACACGTCGGTCTGAACGTCGATCAGGTGACCGACGGCTCCGTCGAGGGCGACGCAGGCTGCTGTCGCGAAGGGCATCAGGACCACCTGCCCGCGCACGAGGGTCCGCTCGGTCGCGGCCCCGGCCGTGGACCCGGGCCCGGTCGCGGACGCTGCGGGTCCGGTGGCGGTGCGGGTCGCGGGATGGTCAGGGGTTCGCGGTTCGTGTCCATGGCACTCACGTTGCTTCGCACGCCCGACATCACGAGGCCGGCAGCGGACGCCCTGTGGAGGACGGCGACAAGTCGAGTCGCTGTGGAGAGCCGAGGGATCCGAGACACACACGTGGGGTCCATGGGGTCGACGCCGGCACCGAATCCGCGCCGTCGCAGCGACCCGCGGACGTCAGCACAGACCACGCACGTGCTCCACCTCCGCCGGACCACGCCGGGGCCGCATCACGGCCACGAGATCGACCCGGATGCCGTCCGGCTGGATCGCGCGCTCTGCAGCCCACCGTTCCCCCAGCCGCATCAGTCGCGCCAACTTCGCGTCGGTGATGGCCTCGTGGGGCGACCCTGACGCCAGCGACGTGCGCGTCTTCACCTCGCACACCACCAGGGTCGCGCCGTCGCGCAGCAGGATGTCGACCTCACCGTCGCTGCAGCGCCAGTTGCGCTCCAGGACGGTCATGCCGAGTTCGCTGAGGTGGCGGGCGGCGACGTCCTCGCCGTACGCACCGATCGCCTGTCGTGCCTGTGCCGTGGTCATGCGACCAGCGTCGACACCCCGGGCGCTCATCAGGCCGACCCGGGCAGGACCTGTGGACAGTCGACCGCCGGTGCGCCGTTGTGGAGGATCAGCGGCTTCGCGCCGCACCAGAGTGGTCCGAGGGATCAGTGGGACGGCACGGCAGCGCTCCGCGCCACGACCTCCTCGATCGCACCGAGGAAGACCGGCTTCCAGCGCTGGATGTCGAACACCACCGACGCATGACCTCCGGGCGCCTCGTGCACCGTCGCTGCCGGGATCGCGGCTGCCATCGCCCGCTGACGTGCGGTTGCGATCGCGTGGTCCCGCGCGGTCACGACGACGGCCGTCGGCACGTCGATCTCCCCCAGCCAACCGCGTGCATCGAAACCGCCGAGCGCTCCCAGAACCTCGGGCATCGCCCACGCGCTGGTGCTGCGGAACTCACTCCACGCCCACGTCGACATCTCGGCCCCCACGTGCCGGTCGTCGGCCAACGTCGCCCGCACGTCGCTGACCCGGGCCCGGTAGTGCGCACGGAACCGGTCGTTGGCCTTGTCGAGGAAGGGATAGAACATCGCGTCGCCGCGGTTCTCGTTCCAGGCCGCGCAGGTGGAGGCGAGGACCAGGCCAACGACGCGATCACCGTGGCGGCGCCAGAAGAGCTGGGCCAGCGCGCCACCCATCGAATAGCCGACCGCGACGACCGAGCCGATCCCGAGCACGTCCAGCGTGGCGGCCGCATCGTCGACGCAGTCCTCCAACGAGAATCGATCCGAGACGATGCCCCGACCGTGCCAGCGCTGGTCCAGCATCACGACGCGGTACGACGCCCGCAGTTCGTCGAGGGTGCTGAACCAGGTGAGGTACGACGTGGTCGCGAGCCCGTGGAACAGCAGCAGCGTGGGTGCCTCGGGGTTGCCGTCGGGGGCGCCGGTGTCGATGACGAACGTCTCGCCGCGCCCCGGCAGGTCGAGGACCTGCCCGGCGGGGAGGTCGGGGAGCGCCGGGAACCGTTGAGTACGCCGAATCCCCGTCCGAATGCCGAACACGGCCACCTTGCCGCCGTACCGCGCACCCATGAGGGAGCCCTTGAGGGCATGGCGGCTGGCGGACTTCATCACACGGGTCGTCACGCGGAGTTCCTGTCAGCAGAGTCGGGGGCAGCGGAGTCGGGGACAGCGGAACCGTTGGCAGCCGGCGGGTCGAGGTCGAGCTCGGCCAGCGCGGCGGGCAGGTAGGACGCCAGCACGTGGACGTCGGGCAGCAGGTCGGGGCAGGCGAGCAGCGAGAAGTTCATCCGGTCGACGTAGGACCAGACGGTCACGTTGAGACCGATGCCGTCCACGAGCGGCCCGACGCTGAACAGGTCGGCGAGCCGGGCGCCGCCGACCGTGGCAGGTTCGCGCGGGCCCGGGACGTTGGACACGATCGCCGAGAAGGCGGCCGGGTGCCACGACGCGGCCCGCAGCCTCGAATAGGCCTGCACCGCGGCAGCGAAGGGGCGCGGCGGGGTGAACTGCGACCAGTCGGCCAGGATCGAGGAGCCCAGTTGGGCGTTGATCCGCTTGGCGTCGGCCGTGATCTCGGCGATCGTGCGCAGACGCTCGCTCGGGTCGTCGATGTCGGTGGCCAGGGTGGTGAAGAGGTTGGAGACCCGGTTGCCGCCGAGGCGCGGCACGGCGTCGCGTTCGTCGGCGCTGACCGGGACTCCCGCGAGCAGGGACGAGGCCGGTCGCTCGCCGTGGTCGGCCATCCACCGACGCAGCGCGCCGGAGACCGTCGCGAGCACGATGTCGTTGAGGGTCGCGTCGAGTCCGGCGGCCTGGTGCTGGGCACGCACCCGCTTCAGCTCGGCGAGCGGGATGGTGGTGGTCGCGAAGGAACGCAGCGGGGTCAGCGCACCGTTGAACGACACGCGAGGTGCGTGCACGACGGGCACCGGCGACCTGGCGCCCGCGCGCCGCTCCCGCACGACACCGAGGATGCCGAGCAGGGTGCGCAGCAGCAGGCCCGGGATCGTGGTGATCTGCGCGGCGGCATCCGCCCAGGCGTGGCGCAAGAGGTTGATCCTGCTGGGCAGCCGGTCGGTGGCGGCGTACTCCTCCTGCACGGCCTCGGGAGCCACGGCGGAGCGGACGTCGGTGACGTTGGCGAGCAGAGCGTTGGCGGCCGCACCGTCGGCCAGCGCGTGGTGCATCTTGCCGACGACGGCGACCCGGTCGCCCTCGAGACCCTCGCAGTAGTGCAGCTCCCACAGCGGCCGGTCGCGGTGCAGTGGCGTGCTCGCGATCATGCCGATCAGCTGCTCGAGGTCGCGCATGGTCCCGTCGCCGCCGACCCTGTGCCGCCGGATGTGATGGGGCACGTCGATCCGCGGCTGGGTCACCCACACGGGATGATTGAGCCCGAACGGCACCTCGACCACGCGCCGACGCAGCGGCGGCAGCCGCTTGAGCCGTGCCAGCATCCCCGCGACGAAGGAGTCGTAGGTGAGCGTGTCGTCAGCCTCGAGGATCGCGATCTTGAGGGTGTGCATGTGCACCGAAGGGGTCTCCATGTAGAGGAATCCCGCGTCGATGCCGGCCATCCTCTCGATCGCCGGTCGTTCGATGGCGGGCCGCACCCGCCGCTCCCCCGCTTCCCCGCTCATGACGCCAGCTCCGGCAGATCGCGCACCATGATCTTGCCCGAGGCGTTGCGCGGCAGCGCGTCCATCACCACGACCTCGCGCGGCACCTTGTAGCCCGCGAGCTGGGACTTCACGTGCGCCTTCAGCTCGTCGGGCGTCACCCCACCACAGAGAGCGACGTACGCCGCCAACCGCTGACCGTAGGCCTCGTCGGGGACGCCGACGACCACCACCTCACGCACTGCGGGGTGGGCGCCGAGGACCTTCTCGACCTCGATGGGATAGACGTTCTCGCCGCCGGAGACGATCATGTCGTCGTCGCGTCCGACCACGTAGAGCCGTCCGTCGGCGTCGAGGCGACCGACGTCGCCGCTGACCATGTAGCCGTCGATGAAGTCCTTCTCCGCGCCGGCGGTGTAGCCGTCGAACGGCGAGGCGCCGCGCACCAGGATCCGGCCGACCACGTCAGGGCCGACGTCACGGCCGGCGTCGTCGACGACCCGGAGCAGGGTCCCGCGCACGGGCTTGCCTGCGGTGTCGGCGGCGTGGCGGAGGTCGGCGGGCCGGGCGACGCTGATCTGCCCGGCCTCGGTGGCGTTGTAGCTGTTGTGGACCACGTCGCCGAAGCGGTCCATGAACGCGATGACCGACTGCGGCTTCATC
>JASLDK010000416.1 GCA_030145945.1 Nocardioides sp. | reverse complement strand
ACGAAGGACCATTCGTGACTGACATCATCACCTCCACCGCGGCCGAGCTCGCGGACTCCCTCGCCGCCGGAACGGTCAGCGCCGTCGAGGTCACCCGGGCCCACCTCGACCGCATCGCCGCGGTCGACGGCGACGTCCACGCCTTCCTGCACGTCGACACCGAGGGCGCGCTCGCCGCGGCCAAGGACGTCGACGAGCGGCGCGCGAAGGGCGAGCAGCTGTCCGCCCTGGCCGGCGTGCCGATCGCGGTCAAGGACGTCGTGGCCACCAAGGGCCAGCCGACCACCGCCGGCTCGAAGATCCTCGAGGGCTGGATCCCGCCGTACGACGCGACCCTGGTGGCGCGCCTGCGCGAGGCCGGCATGCCGATCCTCGGCAAGACCAACATGGACGAGTTCGCGATGGGTTCCTCCACCGAACACTCCGCGTACGGCCCGACGCGCAACCCGTGGGACCTCGACCGGATCCCGGGTGGCTCCGGTGGCGGCTCCGCCGCAGCCGTCGCCGCCTTCGAGGCGCCGCTGGCGATCGGCACCGACACCGGTGGCTCGATCCGTCAGCCCGCGGCGGTGACGGGCACCGTCGGCACCAAACCGACGTACGGCGGTGTCTCCCGCTACGGCCTGATCGCCCTCGCCAGCTCGCTGGACCAGGCCGGTCCGTGCACCCGCAGCGTCCTCGATGCCGCCCTGCTGCACGAGGTCATCGGTGGACACGACCCGCTCGACTCCACCTCGATCGACGCGCCCGTCCCGCCGATCGTCGCGGCTGCGCGCCGGGGCGACGTCAAGGGCATGAAGATCGGCATCGTCAAGGAGATCTCCGGCGAGGGCTTCGCCCCGCAGGTGAAGGCCCGTTTCGAGGAGTCCCTCGCCCTCCTCGAGCAGGCCGGTGCGGAGATCGTCGAGGTCAGCTGCCCCTCCTTCGAGAAGGGTCTGGCCGCCTACTACCTCATCCTGCCGAGCGAGGCGAGCTCCAACCTCGCCAAGTTCGACGCGATGCGCTACGGCCTGCGCGTCAGCCCGGAGGGTGTCGACAGTCCCTCGGCCGAGCAGGTCATGGCCGCCACCCGCGACGCCGGCTTCGGCGACGAGGTGAAGCGCCGCATCATCCTCGGCACCTACGCGCTGTCCTCCGGCTACTACGACGCCTACTACGGCCAGGCACAGAAGGTCCGCACCCTCATCGCACGCGACTTCGCCGCGGCCTACGAGAAGGCCGACGTGCTGGTCACCCCGACCGCGCCGACCGTCGCCTTCAAGCTCGGCGAGAAGCTCGACGACCCGATGGCGATGTACCTCAACGACGTCGCCACCATCCCGGCGAACCTCGCCGGCGTTCCCGGTCTGTCCCTGCCCAACGGGCTGGCCGAGGACGGCCTGCCGTCCGGTTTCCAGGTGTTGGCCCCGGCCACCAAGGACGAGCGGCTCTACGAGGTCGGCTCGGCGCTGGAGCGACTGCTGCACGAGAAGTGGGGTGCTCCGATCCTGAGCAACGCCCCCGCGCTGAACACGAAGGAGGCCGCCAAGTGAGCGCCACCACCGACGCCGTCGTCGACTACGACGAGGCCCTGGCGACGTACGACCCGGTGATGGGCCTGGAGGTCCACGTCGAGCTGAACACCAAGACCAAGATGTTCTGCGGCTGCGCCACCGAGTTCGGCGCCGAGCCGAACACCCAGGTCTGCCCGGTCTGCCTCGGCCTGCCCGGTGCGCTCCCGGTGGTCAACGCCACGGCCGTCGAGTCGGCGATCCGGATCGGTCTCGCGCTGAACTGCGAGATCGCGCAGTGGTGCCGGTTCGCCCGGAAGAACTACTTCTACCCGGACATGCCGAAGAACTTCCAGACGTCGCAGTACGACGAGCCGATCGCCTTCGAGGGCTACCTCGACGTCGAGCTCGAGGACGGCACGGTCTACCGCGTCGACATCGAGCGCGCCCACATGGAGGAGGACACCGGCAAGGCCACCCACGTCGGTGGTTCGACCGGTCGCATCCAGGGCGCCGAGTACTCCCTGATCGACTACAACCGGGCCGGCATCCCGCTGATCGAGATCGTCACCAAGCCGCTCACCGGCGCGGGCGAGCGCGCGCCGGAGATCGCGAAGGCCTACGTCGCCACGCTGCGCGAGCTGATCAAGGCCCTCGGCGTGAGTGACGTACGCATGGAGCAGGGCTCCATGCGCTGCGACGCCAACGTCTCGCTGATGAAGAAGGGCGCCGAGAAGTTCGGCACCCGCACCGAGACCAAGAACGTCAACTCGCTGCGTTCGGTCGAGCGCGCGGTCCGCTACGAGATCTGCCGTCACGCGGCGGTCCTGAACGACGGCGGTTCGATCCTGCAGGAGACCCGTCACTGGCACGAGGACACCGGCGTGACGACCTCCGGTCGACCGAAGTCCGACGCCGACGACTACCGCTACTTCCCGGAGCCCGACCTGGTGCCGGTGGCGCCGGCGCGGGAGACGGTGGAGCAGCTGCGCGGCACCCTCCCGGAACACCCGGGCGTGCGGCGCAAGCGTCTGCAGTCCGCGTGGGGCTACAGCGATCTGGAGATGCGCGACGTGCTCAACGCCGGCGCGGTCGAACTGATCGAGCAGACGGTCTCCGCCGGTGCGAGCCCGGCCGCCGCCCGCAAGTGGTGGACCGGTGAGCTCGCCCGTCGCGCCAACGCCGAGGGCAAGAGCGTCGAGGACTTCGGCGTCACCCCGGCCCACGTGGCCGAGCTCGACGGCATGGTGCAGGCCGGCCGCCTGAACGACGCGATGGCCCGCCAGGTCATGGACGGCGTCATCGCCGGTGAGGGCGCACCCACCGAGGTCGCCGACGCCCGTGGCCTCGAACTGGTCCAGGACGACGGAGCCCTCGAGGCGGCGGTCGACAAGGTCATCGCGGCCAACGAGGGCGTGGCCCAGAAGGTGCGCGAGGGCAAGGTGCAGGCCGCCGGCGCGCTCATCGGTCAGGTGATGAAGGAGATGAAGGGTCAGGCCGACGCCGCCAAGGCGCGCGAGCTGATCATCGCCAAGCTCTCCTGAGCCCCGGCCTCGGCCCGAGGCCAG
>JASLDK010000361.1 GCA_030145945.1 Nocardioides sp. | reverse complement strand
AGGGAGGGCGCGACCACGGCACCTTCTCTCGTCGCCTCCAGACGGCCGACCGCAAGCACCGCGTCGTTCTGTCGTGCGAACTCCACCGCCTCAGCGCCCTTCCACGGAAAGGGCAGCACTTCCATGCCGCGCTCGACAGCCACGGTCACCGAGGTCGAGAAGCTCAGGACGTCGACGACGACGTACACGTCCGCCAGGCACGCCTGTGCTCCGATGAGACCCCAATCGAGACGCACGTCGTAGCTGCTCTGCCCGTAGAGATCCGGCACGAGCACGACCGTACGCCCCTCCCCGCGCCCGTGATCCGAGGTGTCGGCCTGGCCGCGGCCGCGGCAAGCTTCTCGAGTGCAGGTTCGATCCCGGCGATGTTCCGGTCATTCTCTGGACGTCGGGCGCGGACTTCGTCGTCCGTATCGGTGCCGCTCATTCTCCTCGGACACCTCGACACAGGCGTTCAGCTACTGAGGCGCACGACCTGGGAGCTGTTCGAAGGGGACACCACGCCTCCCTTCGATCTGGACCTGAACGTCAGCGAGGACGTCGGTGCCGGAGTCCTGCTGCAGATCTACACCCGCGGATCCGGCGTCAGCTGATCCAGCCGGTTCGAAACGCGCCCAACCGGTCAGCTCGGGAGAGGAAGTGTTGCCCGTCGGCGTCTACCGACGGGCAGCACTCGGGGCGACCGTTGTTGCCTGCACAGCGAGCTCGTCCTTTGAATAGGCAGGTAGATACCTGCATGATGGGGAGGTGAACGATGACATCGTGTTCGCGGCTCTGGCGAGCCCTGGCAGAAGACGCTTGTTGGACGCGCTCCATGAGCGGGCCGGGTTGACCCTCGGCGACCTGTGCGCGGTCCTCGACATGCGTCGGCAGTCGGTCAGTCAGCACCTCGAGGTTCTCGCGGCCGCGAACCTCGTCACATCGGTGCGCGACGGCCGCCGCAAGCTGCACTACCTCAACCCCGTACCGATCCACCAGATCCAGAACCGATGGATCGAGAAGTTCGAGGAGCCGCGCCTTGCGCTCCTCGATGACATCACCAATCGAGCAGAGGAGAACGCCATGACCGGGAGAAAGCACGTTGAGACCATCCCTGACTACGTCTACACGACCTACATCAACGCCACCGCCGAGCAGGTGTGGAACGCGATGACCTCCGCGGACCTGACGGCGAGGTTCTGGGGGCACGCGCAGATATCTGACTGGAAGGTTGGCAGCCGGGTCGACCACGTGCGGGTCGACGGGTCAGACCTCATCGACGCGGCCGGCACGGTCCTCGAGGTCGACCCGCCGCATCGACTCTCCTTCAGCTTCGGCGACCCCGCCCACGCCGAGAAGGAGACCGGTGAGGGTGCCGTCGTCACCTTCGACGTCGAACAGCATCGCGACATCGCCAAACTCACCCTCACCCAATCCAGCACATCCACTGCCGACCGCGACAGCGCCGAATTGGGCTGGCCCACGGTGATCGCCAACCTCAAGACGCTCCTCGAGACCGGGGACGTACTCCCCACGCCGCCGTGGGAGTTCCATGCCGAGGCTCGCGCAACTCAGATGGCCCGGCACGACGATCGGCACAACGATCCGGTGTGAGCAACAAGTCAGCTCAGCGCAGGTCAGAGCCGCTTCTTGTCAGCAGAGCGACGCATTCGACGTGATGCGTCATCGGGAACACACCAACGACGTTACGCGGGATTGCGGATCTTTGCGGCCGGCTGCGGTCAACGGCCGCAAGTGGCCGCTGACCTGCAACGATGCCGACTTCAGGCGTTGCTGGCGTCAGGGGCCGGTTGCGGGCCTTTGCGAATCAAAGCGCGCCCAAACCGCGCCCTGCTGTCAGCAGGCTCCGACGATCGCAAACGCGCGCAAGGACAGGTCCGTACGCGACTCCTGGCCCGCGCGTCGCGGCCAGCACACCTGAAGGACATGAAGCTAGGTACACGAACGAGATGCGTGAGCGGGCGGTCCGGATGGTCGCCGAGGTTCGCTCCGAGCGCCCGCACGAGACGGCTGCGCTGCGGCATGTGTCGGCGCTGTCGGCAATGGACGTCGAGACCCTGCGGCTCTGGGTGCATCGCGCCGAGATCGACAGCGGACAACGCGCTGGGACGACGTCGCAGGACGCCAAGGAGACCAAGCGGCTCAAACGGGAGGTCGCCTAGCTGCGACGGGCGAACGAGATCTTGAAGTCCGCCTCAGTGTTTTCGCCAAGGAACTCGACCGTCCCACGACGAGATGATCCGCTACATCGACGAGCACAAGGATCAGTTCGGGGTCGAGGCCATCTGCCGGGTGCTGCGCCCGGCAGTTCGTGGGTTCATCACCTGGCTACCGGGCTGCGAAGACCAGGGCCCCATCGGCACGGGCGTTGCAGGACGATGCGCGCCTTGATGCGCCGCCAGGGCTGGGGCATCGGACGCGACCAGACCGCCCGGCTGATGCGAATCGCGGGTGTGCAGGGCGTGAAGCGCTCGAGGAAGGTCTTAACGACCAAGTCCGACCCGGCCGCGGTGAAGCCGGCCGACCCGGTCCAACGCAAGTTCCACGCCACCGCTCCGCGACGGCTGTGGGTCGCTGACATCGAGCGCCACGAGGCGCTATTGAACCGAGTGGAGGTGAAAGACCTGCACTGCCGCGCTGTCGTAGCAGCGTGGTGTAGCTGAGGGCAGCCTGATCCCCGGGACGGGGGTGAGGGTGGAAGCGGCCCTGACAACGACGGGACAGGCCAGCACTGCCAGATGGTCTGGGTCCGGCTAGCAAGACGGGAAGGCGTACGTGAGGAACCAACGGCTGAACGCCCCTCAAGAGACCCTCCAGCTCGAATCTGGCAGATCTGGGCTGGTCAGCAGCGCGTACCCGCACGACAGGCTTGTCGTGGCCCGGCTCGAAGGTGGGGCCAGCCATGACGTGGTGCGGGGAACTCCTGGGCTGGGTGATGTCGCCGGTCGGGAGGCCACGGTGAATGTCTACGGCGTAGCCGTGGCGATGTTGCAGGGGCATAGTTGGGCGCCGACCCCGTCGAACGGTTCGGCAGTGAACGTGGGAACCATCGCGGCGGTCCCCTCACCGCACGGCATCCTGCTGTGCGGCGGGAAGGCACGTCGTCGGCTGATGCCGCCGTGGTGGGGCGGAGGACCCGTAGTAGTCCGAGGCCGGGAAAGCCGGCCACATGGCGAAGGGGTCCAGCGTGTTCGCAGCAACCGAGCATCATCAGGAGGACGCTGGTGAATACCGGCGAACTGCTTCTCGATGGCTTCCCCGAACGGGAGCAGGCCGAGTGGCGGGTACTGAGGATGCAGAAGAAGCTGCACCGATGGGCGGTGGCCGACCCTGGTCGTCGCTTCGATGACCTCGCCAACCTTGTC